>JAUVWK010000132.1 GCA_030604165.1 Alphaproteobacteria bacterium
CCAGGGCGCGGGCCTCGTCGACAGCGAGGCTGCGCATAAATTCGTCGAAGCTCGCCTTGCGGGCGAGGCCGAGCCGCTGCAACCGGCGCGCCGTCTCCAGCCACAATGGGCTGACCATCAGGCTGAGCGCGATCACGGCGACGATCAGACGGCTGCCTTCGACGCCGATCACGGCCATGGCCACGCCGGCGCCCGCCAGCACGAAGGAAAATTCGCCGATCTGGCTTAGCAGCATGCCGGCGAGAAAGGCGCGCGGCCAGGGCTCACCCAGCAGCCGCAGGATGGCGATATTCATCGCCGACTTCACCAGCAGCACGAGCAAGAGCAGCACCAGCACGGTGCCGATATTGGCCCAGATGAAGGGCAAGTCGATGAGCAGGCCGATCGAGACGAAAAACACCATCACGAGCACGCTCTGGATCGGCTCGGTGGCGCGGATCATATGGCGCCGCTCGGTCGTGCTGCCGATAAAGAGCCCGGCGATGAAGGCGCCGTAGGCCGCGGTCAGGCCCAGCGCGCCGGACAACGCGGCGAGCGCAAAGCAATAGGTCAAGGCGGCGAGCGGCGCGATCTCGGGATGACGCAGAATGACTGCCCGGAACGGCAGGCGGATACGTTGGCGTCGGCTGAGATACCACACCAGCAAGACCAAAAAGCCGACCGCGCCGGCCAGAATCGGGATTGCGCTCAGCTTGAAGCCGTGGTCGCCGGCGAGCCCGTCGAGCAAGAGCAGCATCGGTACCACGGCAAGATCTTGGGCGATCAGAATACCGACCACCAGGCGCCCGATCTCGGTCCGGAGCTCGCCGATTTCTTCCAGCATCTTGATGGCGACGGCGGTGCTCGACAGGCTGATGACGAAACCGAGCAGCAGGGCGAGCTCGATTGGCCAGCCGAAGAGGCGCGAGAATGCCAGCGTCAGCACGACGCTGATCACGATTTGCAGCGCCGCCGCCAGCAGCGCGATCCGGTAAATGGTGCGGAACGCGCGCAGCGACAGCTTCATGCCGATGAGAAACAGCAGCATCAGCACGCCGAGCTCGGCGAGCAGGGCCACGGTCTCGCGGCTCTCGATCAGTCCTAGCGCGGTCGGGCCCAGAATGACGCCGGCTAGGATATAGCCGACGATGGCCGGTTGCCTGAGGCGTGTCAGCCCCATGCCGCAGAGCAGCGCGGCGAGTGCCACGACGGCCATTTGCCCGAGGTCGGTATGGGTCGACATGGCGGCGCGTGTTCTATCACGCTCTGCCGCTCAATTCAGCAACAGAGCGAAAATAATATTATTTCACAGCAATTTGAGCTGATCGCCGCGAGCCGGCGAAAGGCGGAATTGCGTGCTATCGAGTCGCGGCGATCCCGCCATCAGACGATGCCGCCGGAGGGCCAGGTCGAAGCGTTTGGCGAGCAGCTCCGCAGAGGCGCCGGTGCCGGTTTGGCGCTGGCCAAAGGCGCTGTCATAGAGCCTGCCACCCCGCATCTCGCGCATCTGCGCCAGCACGCGGCGCGCCTTGTTCGGCGCGTGGCGCGCCAACCATTCCTGGAACAGGTCGGCGATCTCGAGCGGCAACCGCAACACGATATAGCCGGCCCGCGTGGCGCCGGCCTCGGCCGCGGCCGCCAGAATCGCCTCCAACTCGGCATCGGTCAGCGCCGGGATCACCGGCGCCACCATCACGCCGACCGGAATCCCCGCCTCGCGCAGGGCGCCGATCGCCTCGAGCCGCCGCACTGGCGCTGCCGCGCGGGGCTCGAGGCGGCGCGCCAGCGCGCGGTCCAGCGTGGTGATCGAGAGAAAGACCGCCGCCAGTCCACGCGCCGCCATCGGCTTGAGAATATCGATGTCGCGCGTCACGAGGGCGGATTTGGTGACGATCCCGACCGGATGATCGTGGGCCGCCAAGACCGTGAGAATCCCGCGCGTAATGGCGAGCCGCCGCTCGACCGGTTGGTAGGGATCGGTGTTGGTGCCAAGCGCCATTAGCCGGCATCGGTAGCCCGGGCGGCGCAATTCGCGGCTCAGCAATTCGGCCGCGTCGTGCTTGGCGAAGATCCGGCTCTCGAAGTCGCGCCCCGGCGAGAGCCCCAGATAAGCGTGGCTCGGCCGCGCGAAACAATAGACGCAACCGTGCTCGCAGCCGCGGTAGGGGTTGATGGAGCGGTCGAAACCGAGATCGGGCGAGCTGTTGCGCGCGATCACGGTGCGGCTGGCGTCGGGTTGAATTTGGGTGCGCAGCGGCGCCGGCGCCTCGTCGAGGCCGTTCCAGCCGTCATCGAAGGGCTCGGTTTCGAAGCGCTCGAAGCGGCCCGCGCGGTTGCTCCTCGCACCCCGGCCCTTGAAGGCCGGCCCGCCGTGGGCCCGTTTCGCGCGCTCCTCCGCCATGCCGGCATGATAGCGCGTTCATAGAACATATAAAGAACATTTTGACCTGACCCGGGACACGCGCCATGGTGGGGCCGACCCTGGCTGGTGGGAGGCAGCGTGCTCAGTATCGTCATTCCGACCCTCGATTCGGCGGCTCGCCTGGCGGCGACGCTGGCGCCGCTCGAAGCAAGCCGCGAGATCGTCGTCGCCGATGGCGGCTCTCGCGACGCGACCGCCGCGATCGCGGCGCGCCATGGCGCGCGGTTGCTGCCGGCGCCCTCTGGACGCGGGCCGCAGCTCACGGCCGGCGCGCGCGCCGCGCGGGGCGATTGGCTGCTGTTCCTGCACGCCGATACGGTGCTGGGCGCGGGCTGGGCGGAGGAGGCGGCGCGCTTCATGGCCGCTCCCGCCAACGCCGGGCGCGCCGCCGTCTTTCGCTTCGCGCTCGACGACGCCACGCCTGCCGCACGCCGGCTCGAGCGCATCGTGGCGTGGCGCTGTCGCGCCCTCGGCCTACCCTTTGGCGATCAGGGCTTGCTGGTGAGCCGCGCGCTCTACGACGCGGTGGGCGGCTTTCGCGCGCTACGGCTCATGGAAGACGTCGATCTGATCCGGCGCATCGGCCGCGCCCGCCTGGTCTTTTTGCAGACCGCGGCATGCACTTCGGCGGCGCGTTACCGGCGCGAGGGCTATTGGCGCCGCAGCGCGCGAAATCTGGGTTGCCTGTCGCTTTACTTTCTCGGCGTCAAGCCGGACCTGCTGCTCCGGCTCTATGGCTGAGGGCGGCGGCTGAGGGCGACGATGCGCGCGCGGCAAAATCTGGTCATGTTCGTGAAGGCGCCCCGGCTCGGCGCGGTCAAGTCGCGCCTTGCCGCCGACATCGGCGCGGCGGCTGCCTGGCAGTTTTACCGGCGCGCCGTGCGCGGCGTGCTCACGCCGCTGGCGCGCGATGCGCGCTGGACCTGCTGGCTGGCGGTGACACCGGATCGACGCTGGGCCGACGAGCGCTTTTGGCCCGTTCGCTGCCCGCGCATCGACCAAGGACAGGGCGATCTTGGGGCGCGCATGTGGCGTGCCTTCCGCGCCTTGCCGCCGGGCCCGGCGGTGATCGTCGGCAGCGATATCCCCGCGCTCGCGCCGCGTCACGTGGCCCGCGCTTTCGCGGCGCTGGGCCGCGCCGAGGCCGTCTTCGGCCCGGCCCGCGACGGCGGCTACTGGCTGGTCGGACTGAGCCGCAGGGCGCGCCGGGCGGATCCGTTTCAGGGCGTCGCCTGGTCCAGCGAGTTTGCGCTGGCGCAAACCATGGCCAATCTGCCCAAGCACGTTCGCATCGAGCTGTTGGACACCCTGGAAGACGTCGACGACGGCGCGAGCTTCGCCCGTTGGCGCGCCGGCCCCGGCGGTTCTCGTCGCTTGAACGGGTCTTCGCTTTGGGCGTAGCATCCGTCGTTCAGGCTCGCCTCGCGTGGCCGCCATAACAGTGCCAGAGCGGCGCATGCGTTGTTCCCAGTGCCAGGCCGAGAATCCCGAGAGCCACCGCTTTTGCTCGGAATGCGGCACGCCGATGGCGGTGGCCTGCCCGGCCTGCGGCTTTGCCAACCAAGCGGGGGGTAAGTTCTGCGGCGGTTGCGGCGCGCCGCTCGGCGCAGCGCCGCCGCCGCCGGCAGCCCAGCCGGCAGCAGATCCGGCAACCGAGCCCATGGCGCTCGACGGCGAGCGGCGGCAGGTCACGGTGCTATTCGCGGACCTCGCCGGCTATACGCGACTCTCCTCGGAGCTCGATCCGGAGGAGACGCACGCGCTGCTCAATCGCTTTTTCGAGGCCGTGGATCAGGTCGTGCAACGCTATGGCGGCGCCGTGGACAAGCATATCGGCGACAGCGTGATGGCCGTGTTCGGCGCCCCGTTGGCGCACGACGACGATCCCGAGCGGGCGGTGCGCGCCGCGCTCGATATCCACCGGGCGGTCGCGGCCGCGAGCGAGGCCGCCGCGCGGCCGCTCGCGGTGCATGTCGGGGTGGCGAGCGGCGAGGTGGTGGCGAGCGGCACGGGCAGCGCCGCGCACAGCGAATATACGGTAACCGGCGATACGGTGAACCTGGCCTCGCGCCTGCAAGACATGGCGAAGAGCGGCGAGACCCTGATGTCCGAGGCGGTGCGTGGCGCGGTCGAGCGCCGGGTCGAGTGCACAGCGCTCGAAGAGGTCTCGATCAAGGGCTTGCCACGGCCGGTCCGGGTTTGGCGCGTGCTCGGGTTGCGCACGGTCGAGGGCGCGGCGCAACCCCTTGTCGGCCGGCGCACGGAGCTGCGCCAGTTCGAGGGCGCGTTGGCGGGCTGCACGGAAACCGGCGCGGGACAGGCCGTCCTCGTGCGCGGCGAAGCCGGCATCGGCAAGAGCCGCTTGCTGGCGGAATTCAGGGCCCGTGCGGCGCAGGCGGGATTCACCTGTCACATGGGGCAGGTGCTCGATTTCGGCGTCGGGCTGGGTCAGGACGCCGTGCGCACCGTCGTCGGTGGGCTTTTGAACCTCGCCGCGAATGCCGACGAGGCGGTCCGGCGGGCGGCGGTCGATGCGGCGCTTGGCGACGGCCTGGCGCACGAAGATCAGCGCGTCTTTCTGAACGAACTGCTGGGCGTCTCTCAGCCCACCGAGTTGCGCGCCATGTATGACGCCATGGACGACGCGGCGCGTCGGCGCGGCGAGCACGAGGCGGTAGCGGCCCTGGTCGGCGCGCTCAGCCGCCGTCAGCCGCTGCTTATCCAAATCGAGGACATCCATTGGGCGGACGCACCGGTACTCGCCCATCTCGCGGCCCTGGCCGCGGCCATTGCCGGTTATCCGGCGCTGCTCGTGCTGTCCTCGCGGATCGAGGGCGACCCGCTTGATCAGGCTTGGCGGGCGGCGAGTCGCGGTTGCCCGCTGCTGACCATCGATCTCGCCCCGTTGCGCCCAGACGAGGCGATGGCGTTCGCGGCCGAATATATCGACACCAGCAACCGGCTAGCGCAGGAGTGCGTCAAGCGCGCCGAAGGCAATCCGCTGTTTCTCGAGCAACTGCTACGCAGCGCGCGGGAACACGAGGAGGAGGGCGTGCCGGCCTCCATCCAAAGCCTGATATTGGCGCGCATGGACCGCCTGCCGACAGGCGAAAAGAAGGCGTTGCAAGCGGCGACGGTGATCGGTCAGCGCTTCGCTCTGGAGACGCTGCGTTTCCTGCTCGACGAGCCGAGCTACGACTGCCGCGCGCTGGTCGAGCATTATCTGGTGCGGCCCGAAGGCGACGATTTCCTGTTCGACCACGCGCTGATCCGCGAGGGCATTTACGGCTCGTTGCTCAAGGCCGCGCGGCGCGCCTTGCATGGCCGCGCCGCGCAGTGGTTCGCCGAGCGCGACGCGGTGTTGTGCGCCGAGCATCTCGACCGTGCCGACGACCCGGCGGCGGCCGGCGCCTATCTGGCGGCGGCCCAGGCGCAGGCCGACGAATACCGTTACGAGCGCGCCATCGCGCTGGTCGAGCGCGGCCTGGCGTTGGCGCAGAGCAATGGCGAGACCTTCGGTCTGACTGAGTTGCGGGCCGAACTGCTACGCAGCATCGGCCGGCCGGCCGAGTCGATCGAGGCCTATCGGGCCGCACTCGGGCTCGCGGCGGACGACGCTGAGCGCTGCGCCGCCTGGATCGGTATCGCCGCCGGTGTACGGCTTTCGGGCGGCTATGACGACGGCATCGAGGCGCTGGCCCGCGCCGAGGAGATCGCGCTGCGCGCGCGGCACGACCGCGCGCTATCGCAAATCTATTTCTACCGGGGCACCCTCTATTTCGCCCATGCCGACGTCGATGGCTGTCTCGAGCAACAACAGCGCGCGGTGCGCCACGCGGAGCAGGCCGACGACGCCGAGTGGCGGGCGCGGGCCCTCAGCGGGCTGGGCGACGCCTACTACGCCCGCGGCCGCATGAAGACGGCGCTCGATTGCTACCGCCAATGTCTCGGCCTTTGCCGCGAGCACGGCTTCGGCCAGATCGAGGTGGCGGCGCTTTACATCGCCGCCAACATCCGCCGCTACATGAACGAGTTCGAGGCCGCCTGCCAAGAAATCGGCGCGGCGGTGGAGATGGCCGGCAAGATCGGCAATCTGCGCGCCGAGATGTACGCCCGCATGCTCGAAGGTGAATTCTTGATCGAGCGGGACGAGCGCGCCCGCGCCGAGACGACGCTCGAGCGCGCGCACGCGCTGGCCGATGGCATGGGCAACCGGCGCTTCATGGCTTATGTGATGCACCACCAAGCGCGCTGCCTGCTGGGGAGGCAGCGGCCGGCCGAGGCGCTGGCTCTGCTCGCCGAGGCGCTCGCGATCAGCCGCGAGACCGGGATAAGCTTTATCGGCCCGCGCATCCTCGGCACCACCGCGCTGGCCGCGACCGACGCCGCGGTAAAACACGACGCCCTAGCGGAAGGCGAAGAGGTCGTGCGCGCCGGTTGTTTCGCCCACAATGTCATGTGGTTCTATCGTGACGCCATGGACGCCAGCCTCGCCGACGGCGCCTGGGACGAGGCGGAGCGCTATGCGAACGCGTTGGCGGACTACACCCGCCCCGAGCCGCTGCCGTGGAGCGATTTGTTTATTGCCCGTGGCCGCGCGCTCACCGCTCATGGCCGGGGCCGGCGCGACCCGGAAACCCTGGCGGCGCTGGGCCATCTGCGTGACGAGGCGATAAGGGTGGGGTTTGTCGCGGCCTTGCCCGGGCTCGAGGCGGCGCTGGGCGGCGCCGAAAACTAAGCGGAATCGCTGGGCTCGCCTTCCTGCAGGCGAGGCATCAGCTCGACCAGGTTGCAGGGCCGTGAGCGGCTGTCGAGCTGGTGTACGAGGATTTGGTCCCAGGCGTCGCGGCAGGCGCCGGGCGAGCCGGGTAGGGCGAACAGATAGGTGCCGTTGGCGACGCCGGCC
>JAUVWK010000204.1 GCA_030604165.1 Alphaproteobacteria bacterium
AGGCACACGCCGATCAGCGCGTCGAGCTCGGGGTGCATCACGATGACATTAACGCCGAACGGCTTGTCGGTCCCGGCAAAGGTGCGCTCGATCTCCCGGTCCAGAAGCTCGGGGCTCATGGATCCGGCGGCGATGACGCCGAAGCCGCCCGCGTTGGAGATCGCCGCCACGAGACGGTGCTCGGAAACCCAGGACATGGCGCCGCCCAGGATGGCGTACTCGGTGCCGAGAAACGCCCGGCCCCGCGCCCAGAGCCGATCCAGGCGCGCATAAGCCGCGTCGCGCGTCTCCCGATCAGTCGTCATCCAGGCCGTAGGCCGTATGCAGGCTGCGAACCGCCAGCTCGGTGTACTCCTCGGCGATCAAGACGCTGATCTTGATTTCCGAGGTGGATATGACCTGAATATTGATGCCCTTGTCGGCGAGCGTGGCAAACATGGTGCTCGCCACGCCCGCGTGGCTGTGCATGCCGACGCCGATGACCGAGACCTTGACCACGTTGGGATCGGCCACCAGCCGCTCGAACTCCAGCTTCGATCGGGCCGCCTCGAGCGCGGCAATGGATTGCTCCAGTTGGTTCTGCGCCACCGTGAAGGTGATGTCGGTCGATTTGCCGTCGTCGGAAACGTTCTGCACGATCATGTCCACATTGATGCCCGCGTCCGAGAGCGGACCGAACAGGGTGGCGGCGACGCCGGGGCGATCCGCCACCTTGACCACCGTGATCTTGGCCTCGTCGCGCGCGTAGGCAATGCCGCTGACCAGCTCCTGTTCCACGATTTCGTCCTCGTCTACCACCATGGTGCCGGGGTTATCGGAAAAACTGGACAAAACCTGAAGCGGCACCCGGTGCTTCATGGCCATGGCGACGGAGCGGGTTTGCAGCACTTTGGCCCCGACCGACGCCATCTCCAGCATTTCCTCGTAGGTGATCTTATTCAGCTTACGCGCCTTCGCAACGATGCGGGGGTCGCTCGTGAACACGCCCTCGACGTCGGTATAGATGTCGCAGCGCTCGGCGCCGAGCGCGGCGGCGAGCGCCACCGCCGTGGTGTCGGTGCCGCCGCGGCCGATCGTCGTGATCCGCCCCAGCGGGCCAATGCCCTGAAAGCCGGCCACCACCGGCACCTCGCCACGGCCCAGCCGCCGGTGAAGCTCGGTCACCGCGATCTGTTCGATGCGCGCGCCGCCGTGCACGCCGTCGGTTCGAAGCGGGATTTGCCAGCCGAGCCACGAGCGCGCCGTGACGCCGAGAGTCTGGAGCGCGATCGCCAGCAGGCCGGCGGTAACCTGCTCGCCGGTGGAGACCACGGTGTCGTATTCGCGGGTATCGTGGATCGGCGCCATGTCGGAGACCAAGGCGGCCAGCTGATCCGTGATTCCGGCCATGGCCGAGAGCACGACCGCCACCTGATTGCCCTCGTCCACGGCCGCCTTGACCCGCGCGGCAACGGCACGGATGCGGTCGAGATCCGCAACCGAGGTGCCGCCAAATTTCTGCACGATCAATGCCATCTGCTTCGTCCCGCGGAGCGCTCGCTTGCGAACGCCGAGGCCGAACCGGTGCCGCGCTCGTCTCTTGGGAATGCCGCCGGCGCGAGAGCCTGGGAGGGCCGCCTGTTGCCGGGCGCAAGGCGCGTATTCATACTGTGTTCGATTCGCCGAAGCAAGTATGCCCCGCGTGGAGCAAAGGCCGAAAGCCGATGTCGGAGCCAAGCCGCCATAGCGCCGAACCGCCGCCGCCGGACCCGGCGGAGGCCGCAAGCGTCGACCCCGACGAGGTGGCGCGCTTCGCGGCGCTAGCCGAGCGCTGGTGGGATTCGCACGGCGCCTTTCGGCCCCTGCACGCGCTCAACCCGGTGCGCATCGGCTATCTGCGCGACCGGCTTTGCGCCGCGCTCGGCCGCGACCCCAAGGCGCCGCACCCCCTGACGGGGCTACGTCTGCTCGACGTCGGTTGCGGCGGCGGCCTGATCGCGGAACCGATGGCGCGGCTCGGCGCCGCCGTCGTCGGCATCGACGCGGCGGCCGAGAACATCGCTGTCGCGAAGCTGCACGCCGCTCAGTCGGAGCTCGCCATCGACTACCGCCACGACGCGCCGGAGGCGCTGGCGGCAGGCGGCGAGCGCTTCGACGCCGTGCTGGCGCTCGAAGTGGTGGAGCATGTCGCGGACTTGCGCGGCTTTTTGGGCGCCTGCGCGGCGCTGCTGGAACCGGGCGGCGCGATCTGCCTGGCGACGCTCAACCGCACCGCGGCCGCCTATCTGCTCGGCGTCGTCGCCGCCGAGCGCCTGCTGCGCTGGCTCCCCGCCGGCACCCACCAGTGGGACAAATTCGTCCGCCCGGCCGAGCTGGTGCGGCTGTTGCGCGACGAGGGCGTGACGATGCAAGACCTCAGCGGCGTGTTCTACGACCCGCTACGCGACCGCTGGGTGCTTGGCCGGAACCTGCAAGTGAATTATCTCGCCTTCGGCGTCAAGCGCGGAAAGTGTGGCAGAAAGGGTGGCAGGGAAGCTCAGGCGTCGTGACGCGGCAGCCAGGGAACCTGACCGATCTCGATGCCTTCCTCGAGCAGACTGCGCGTCTCTTCCGGCGTCGCGTCGCCGTAGATGTTGCGCTTTTCGACCTCGCCGTGGTGGATCTTGCGGGCTTCCTCGGGAAAACGCTCGCCGACATGATCGAAATGCTTCTCGACGACCTCGCGCACGGCATGCAGCGCGCGCATGGCCTCGGCCATCTGCTTGGCCGGTTCGCTCTCTTTTGCCGCTTCGGGCTTTGGCGACCGACGCGACCCCTGAGTCTCTGGCGCCTGGGGCCGTACGTCGCGCTTGCGCACGGCCACATTGGGCGCCATCGGCGCCTTGGCCACCTTGGTGTCGCCGCAAATCGGACACTGCACCTCGCGCGCGGCGACTTGGCTCTCATAGGTCGCGCTGTCGGCGAACCACGCCTCGAAGACGTGATCGTCGCGGCATTTGAGATCGAAGACAATCATGAACCCAAGTCTCGTCTCGGCTTGTACCTTTGCAAGGCGCATCGTCGCGTTACAGTGTCGCACGAATTCATTAATCGTGCTTACCTGAATAATATAGTGCCGATTCAATAAGGTGCAAGACGATGGGCCGACCCAAGGGACATCACGACACGGGAACGTCCGCCTGGATCAAGCGGTTTGCGCCGCTGATTCCGCCGGGTGGAACGGTTCTGGACCTGGCCTGCGGGCTGGGCCGGCATAGCCGCTATTTGCTGCGTCGGGGACATCCCGTGGTGGCGCTCGATATCGACGTCTCGGCGCTCGACAAGCTGCGCCACCGCGCCAAGCTCGAGATCGTCCAGACCGACCTGGAGGCGGGCGAACCCTGGCCCCTGCCCGGGCGCCGCTTCGCCGCCGTGGTCGTGACCAACTACCTGTACCGGCCCATCTTTCCCGAGCTCCTGAACAGCGTGGAACCCGGCGGCGTGCTGCTCTACGAGACCTTCGCGGCGGGCAACGAATGCTTCGGCCGGCCGCGCAACCCCGATCATCTGCTGCAGCGGGGCGAGTTGCTGGCGCTGTTGCGCGGGCACATGGTCATCATTGCCTATGAAGACATCGTGGTGTCCGGCGAACGGCGCGCCGCGGTGCAACGGGTGTGCGCGCGCCAGCCGTGAGCGGGCTTTAGGAGCCGGCGGCGCCCCGCACCAACGTCGGTGTCGGCGCCTCGCCCGGCGCCTGGCCCGGCGCCTGGAAAGTCCGGTCATGCGCCAGCGCCGGAATGGCGCCGCGGGCGCGCGCGATCTTGGCCGGGTCGATGTCGGCGACGATGTACCCGACCCCCTCGCCGCCGTCGGCCAGCACCTCGCCCCAGGGATCGACGATCAGCGAATGGCCGTAGGTCCGGCGCCCGCCCGAATGGCTGCCGCACTGGTTGGGCGCGATGACATAGCTGCCGCACTCGATGGCCCGGGCGCGCAGCAAGACATGCCAATGGGCCTCGCCGGTGACCTTGGTGAAGGCCGCCGGCACCGAGATGACATCCGCGCCGGCATGGGCGAGGGCGCGATAAAGCTGCGGAAAGCGCAGATCGTAACAGACCGTGAGACCGAGCTTGCCCCATGGCGTCGCGGCGACCACGGCCTGCTCGCCGGGCTGGAACAAGGCGGATTCGCGATGCGATTCGCCGTTCGGCAGATCGACGTCGAACATGTGAATCTTGTCGTAGCTGGCGACCACGGCGCCCGTGTCGTCGAGCAGCACCGAGCGGTTGGCCACCTTGCCCTGCGCCGCCGCGGCGCCGAGCGAGCCGACCAGCAGCCAAGCGCCGGTCTCGCGGGCGAGAGCGCCGAAGGCCTGGCGCGCCGGATGCTGCTCCAGCGGCGCCGCCTGGGCCCGCACCACGGCGCCGCGGTGCTCCATCAGCGCCGCGTTTTCGGGCAGCGCGATGAGCTGCGCCCCCTCGGCGCGGGCCGCGCGCACCAGCTCGCTCGCCGCGCCGATGTTGGCCGCCATGTCCTGGCCGCCGTTGGGCTGCACGCATGCAACACGGAATGCCTGTGCCATCACGTCACCTCCAGTGGCCCGAATCCGAAATTCGCTTTATCGAATTTCGGCTCAGAAGGGACACTAACGATTTGAATCTAGTGTGATTCAGCTGCCGAAATTCGGCACCATCACACTAGTGCCCCCGATCATGCCGTGCGCGCGGGCGTCCGCGCAAGGGTGAGCACATCCACCGCGGCGGCGCCGGCATCCAGGAGCGCGGCGGCGCAGGCCGAGACGGTGGCGCCGGTGGTCAGCACGTCGTCGACCAGCAGCACACGCTTGCCTTGCAGCGCCGCGCGCCGCGCCGGCCTGACGCGAAAGGCGCCGCGCACGTTGAGGCGCCGCGCCGCCGCGGAGAGCCGCGCCTGCGGGGCGGTGGCGCGCCGGCGCAGCAGCAGATCCTGGCACACCGGCAGCCCTGAGCGCCGACCCAGCGCGGCGGCCAACAGCGCCGATTGGTTGAAGCGGCGACCGAACAGCCGCCAGCGGTGCAACGGCACCGGGGCGAGCAGCTCGACGTCGGCGAGCAAGGCGGCGCCGGCGCGGGTCATCCAGTCGGCGAAGCTGGGCGCCAGATAGGTGCGGTCCGCCATCTTGAAGCCGAGCACCAGGCTGCGCCCGACGCTATGGTAGAGGATGGCGGCCCGCGCCCGCTCGAAGGCGGGCGGCGCGCGCAGGCAGGCGGCGCACTGCGTCTCCGGCTCCACTTCGAATTCGAACGGCATGCCGCAGCAGGCGCAGAGCGGCGCGCCGATGAAGCCGACCTGGCGCCAGCAGGCGGCGCAGAGGCGCCCCGGCGCGTCGACCGGCGCGTGGCAGGCGCTGCATTGCGGCGGCAGCAGTGCGGTGAGGATATTCAATGCAACACGGTGAACGCACCTGAAACAATGTAACCGCCGATTCGCGTGTATTTTTCCCACACTTCTCCCACATTTTGTGTATCATTGCGTTTCAGGCGTGTTCGCACTGTTGCCCGCGAACCGCTACCCAAATCGCTACCCAAGCGCTACCCACAGCGAGATCAGGCCATGCGGTTCACGGACCGATCCATAAAGGCACTTAAGCCCAAGGTTGGGCGGTACGACGTGTGGCAGGACGGCCAGACGGGATTTGGCGTCAGGATCGCGCCGAGCGGCAG
>JAUVWK010000469.1 GCA_030604165.1 Alphaproteobacteria bacterium
CGCACAATTCCAAATAGACCTCCGCCAAGAGCTCGGCATCGAGCAAGGCTCCATGCTTGGTCCGCGCCGAATTGTCGATCGAAAAGCACCGGCACAACGCATCCAAGTTCGCCGGTGCACCCGGAAACTTGCGCCGTGCTAGCGCCACCGTGTCGATCGCGCGGGTGATGGGTATTGGCGCGCGACCGAGGCGTTCCAGCTCGGCGTTGATAAAGCCGATATCAAAGGCCGCGTTGTGAATCACAAGCTTGGCGTCGTCGAGGAAGCCCAGGAAATCGTCCACCACCTGAGCGAAAGCGGGCTGCCCGCGCAAGAATTCCGCCGATAGGCCGTGCACACGCTCGGCATCCTTGGGCATGTCGCGCTCGGGGTCGAGATAGGAGTGAAACGTGTTGTCGGTCGCCACGTGGTTGAGAAGTTCGACGCAGCCGATCTCGACCACCCGGTGGCCCGACGACGGATCCAGCCCCGTGGTCTCGGTATCAAGCACAACTTCGCGCATCAATTCCTCATCTCTGTCTACGCCGCTACATTGACCGCGCCGCCGCCGCCGGCCAACAGCGCGGCCAACAGCGGGCCGAGAAACGACGCAGCCGCCGGGCAATAACGCACACCGTGTGCAGGGATTCGCGCCGACCGAGCCCGGTGGCGATGACGAAATCGGCGTGGCGGCGCTTTTCCAGATCGGGCATTTGCCGGGCCAGGATACCGGCGAACTTCGCTTCGTTCATCCCCGATCTGCCAAGCACCCTACGCCGTTGGACGAAAAGCGGTGCCGAGACCACGGCCGTCGCATCGCAGCGGCTTTCGCCACCGGTCTCGAACAGGAGCGGAATGTCGAGCACCGCCAAGCGATGGCCCGCCAATTCAGTGGCCACAAGAAAGCGCCGCTGCCGCGCCCGCACCATGGGGTGCAGAATTTTCTCCAGGCGCACCAAGGCGCGCTGGTCCTTGAAGACGATGGCGCCAAGCGCGACACGATCGATCGCCCCATCGCCCGGCCCAGGCCGTACCGCTGCGGGAAACGCCGCAGCGATCGGCCCGACCCCCTCGCCGCCGCTGTCGAGCAACCGATGGACCTCGGCGTCGGCGCTGTAAACGGCCGCGCCCAAATGCCGGAAGGCGTTTGCGGCGGTGCTCTTGCCCATGCCGATCGAGCCCGTGAGACCGAGGATCATCATTGTCGCTGCCCGGTTTCTCCTGATCCCGACTGCAGATCCGCCGCGACGAAAGCGCGTAGCTCAGCCGTGACCGACGGCTCGACCCCGAACCAGGCCGCAAAGCCCGGCCTCGCCTGGTGCAGCAACATGCCGAGGCCGTCGACGATCGGGTTGCCCCGCGCCAGCGCCAACTCGAGCAACCGCGTTTTCAAGGGCGCGTAAACCAGATCCGTCACCACCGCCGCCGCGGGCAGCGTTGCTAAATCGAGCTCCAGCGGTGGCTGGCCGATCATGCCGAGGCTGGTGCTGTTGATCAGCAGACTCGCGCCATCGAGTGCCGCCGCGCCGTCCGCCCAGCCGACGATGCCGACGGCGGAGCCAAAGCGCGCCGCCAAGGCCGCCGCGCGCGCGGGGTTGCGATTGACCAGCCGCAGCTCGCCAACCCCGGCGTCGATCAAGGCAGCGCACACCGCCAGCGCCGCGCCGCCGGCACCCAGCACAACCGCCGGCCCAGCCTCCGGCCGCCACCGGGGGGCGCCTTCCCGCAGGTTTTCCATGAAGCCGAAGGCGTCCGTATTATCGCCGTGCAGCGAGCCGTCGCGCCGCACCACCACGGTATTCACCGCACCAATGCGGCGCGCCGCCGGGCTCGCCTCGTCGACGAGCCCAAGCGCCGCCTCCTTGTGCGGGACCGTCAAATTAACACCGGCAAAACCCAGCGCCGGCAGGGCGGTCAGCGCCTGACCAAGCCGCTCGGGCGGCACCGCCAGCGGCACATAGCCGCCGTCGATATGGTGGCGCTCCAACCAATAGCCGTGCAAACGGGGCGAGCGCGAGTGCGCCACCGGCCAGCCCATGACACCGGCGAGCAAAGCAGCGCCCGAGAGAATCATGGCGCAACGACCCCTTGGTCGCGCAAGAACGCCAATAACGGCAAAAGCGGTAGGCCGAGGATCGAGAAATAATCTCCCTTAACCGATTCGAACAGCTGCGCGCCGAGCCCCTCGAGCCGGTAGGCGCCGACACAGCCCAGCGCCTCCGGGCCGGCCGCGTCGAGATAACGCTCGACGAAAGCGTCGTCAAAACATCGCATGGTCAGCCGCGGGCTTTCGACATGACGCCAAACGCAGGCGCCATCGCGCATCACGCAAACCGCGGTCGCGAGCTCGTGCGCTCGCCCGCGCAGAGCCACCAGCTGGGCCCGGGCGTCCGTGCGATGCGCGGCTTTGTCGAACCACGCCCCGGCACAATCGAGCACTTGGTCCGCGCCGATCACGAGGGCCGCGGCATGCATCGCACCGACCTTTTGCGCTTTCAGTTGTGCCAATGCTTCCGCCGCCTCAATCGCACTGGCACGGTCCGACCGCATGGCGCTACGCACGCCGGCCTCATCGACGGCCGCCGGAACGGTATGAAAGTCGACGCCGGCGCCGCGCAACAGTCGGGCTCGGGTCTCACTCGCCGACGCGAGAATGACGGCCGCCATGGAGTTGGACGTATCGTCGTCCTTGACCATCGGAATCGAGACCTTCTATTTTCCGGTAAAGCCCTTCCGCCAACAGACGCGAGGCGCGCCCGCATGGGTGAGGCCATACCCGCCCCGGAAAATTCGGGGACCGCCGCGACAGAACCGTACCGCCTAGCCCGTGATCGGTTGACCGATTTTCTGATTCAGGCAACGCTGATCGAGAGTTACCACAGCTTCGCGCGGCACGGCAAACTCTACCCCTTCCTGCCACGCGGGAGCTTGGTCCCTGGCACCAGCACGGCGACGAAGGAACACCCGTTCCAGCGTACGGCGCTGATTATTCAGGCTGACGGCACGGTGCCGGCG
>JAUVWK010000186.1 GCA_030604165.1 Alphaproteobacteria bacterium
CCGGCGGCGACGGCGGCCGCTTCCAGCGCATGTGCATCAGCATGATCACCCATCCCGAGTCCGAGCGCGACACCCCGGCCGTGCTGCGCCGCTGGACCGAGCGCGTCAGCCACGTGCCGGTCTCCATCCTCTCCAACCCGACCACCATGAGCCGCCAGGACGTGCAAGAGCTGCGCGATCTCGGCGCCGAGATTTTCACCGTGGCGCTGGATGCCGCCAATCCGAGCCTGTTCCAGGCGACGCGCGGCGCCGGCGTGCAGTCGCCGCACCGCTGGGAGAAATATTGGGACACCATTCACGCGGCGGCCGAGATCTTCGGCCCGGAAAAGTTCGGCATCCATCTCATCGTCGGCATGGGCGAGAGCGAGTTCGATGTCCTCAGCCAAGTGCAGCGCGTGCGCGAGCTGGGCGGGCACAGCCATATGTTCGCGTTTTTCCCGGAATAGGGCTCGCTGATGGATCATCTGCCGCCCGCGCCGCGCGGCCAATGGCGCCGGGTTCAGCTCGCCCGCTATGTGCTCGATTATTGCGGCGTGGGGCTCTCGCAAATGCGCTTCGACGAGGCCGGACGGGTGGTCGATTTCGGCCTCGTCGGCGCCGAGCTCGACGCCATCGTCGAATCCGGGCTGCCGTTTCGCACCTCGGGCTGCCCCGGCAAGGAGGCCGCCGAGATCTCGGCCTGCGACCGGCCCTATGGCGATTCGCCGCCGAGCGATATCGCCAGCTACCCGTTCCGCCCCACCAAGCGCGACCTGCGAAAGATCAAGGGTCAGTTGCGCCAGGCGTGAGGCCATGCGCTTTCGCGTCATCGACACCGGCATCCGCGACGGCCGCCGCAATATCGCCTTCGACCAGGCGTTGATCGAGGCGCGCAAGGATGGCGCGATCCCCGACACCATCCGCTTTTTGCGGTTTCGGCCCGCGGCGCTGGTCGGCATCCATCAGATCCTCAGCCACGAGGTGCGCCTGGCTTATTGCCGTGAGCGCGGCATCCAGGTCGGCCGGCGCATCACCGGCGGCGGCGGCCTCTATCTCGATGAGGGACAGATCGGCTGGGAGCTGCTGTTCACGCGCCAAAGCCTCGGCATCGCCGATCTCGAAACGCTGACCCGGCGCATCTGCGAGGCGGCGGCGCTCGGCCTCAACAAGCTCGGCATTGCGGCGCGCTACCGGCCGCGCAACGATATCGAGGTCGAGGGCCGCAAGATCAGCGGCACCGGCGGCTTCTTCGATGGCGACGTGCTGTTCTATCAGGGCACGCTGCTGATCGATTTCGACCCGGGCGACATGATCGCCGCCCTCAAGGTGCCGGTCGAGAAACTGGCCAAGCGCGATCTCGAATCCGCGCGCCAGCGCGTCGTCACCATGCGCGAGCTGCTCGGCGACGGCCTGCCCGACCTGGCCGAGATCTACCGCGGCCTGCTCGATGGCTTCGCCGAGGGGCTCGGCATCGAGCCGGTCTGGGGCAGCATCGGCGAGGACGAAGAGCGCCGCGCCGCGCGCCTCCACGACGAGGAGATCGGCACCGACGAGTTCGTCTATTCGCTGGACGCGCCGGACTCCGGCGCTGCCATCGTTAGCGCCAACATCACCACGCGCGGCGGCACGCTCAGGGCCGATATCCGCCTCGAGGGCGCGGATGGAGGGCGCATCCGCGAGGCGCTGATCACCGGCGACTTCTTCGTTACGCCGCCGCGCGTCGTGTTCGACCTCGAGGCCGCGCTGCGCGGCCTTCCGGTGACCGAGGCCGGGCCCGCGGTGGAGGCCTTTTTCGCCCGCACCGAAGCCGACCTGCTGGCGCTGACGCCGGCGGATTTCCGCGCCGTCGTCGACATGGCGTTGCGCCAGCTCACCATCCGCGCCGGCGGCGCCCGCTTGCGCGGCCATCTGATCGGCCCCGACCCGGCGGCCGCGCCGACCCTGGTCTTTCTCCACGACGGCCTGGGCTGCGCCCGGTTGTGGCGCGATATCCCGCCTCGCCTGGTGCGCGCCACCGGTTGCGGCGCCTTGGTCTACGATCGCCGGGGGGCGGGCGATTCCGAGCCGCTCAGCGGGCCGCCGGCGCCCGACTATCTGCGCGACGAGGCGCTCAACGTGCTGCCCGAGGTCTTGGCGGCGGCGGCGGTGCGCGAGGCGATCCTGGTGGGTCATAGCGACGGCGGCACCATCGCCCTGATCTACGCCGGCGCCTATCCCGATCGGGTGCGGGGCGTGATCACCGAGGCCGCGCATCTGTTCCGGGAGGAGCGCACCCTGCGGGCGATCCGCGAGCAGATCGAGGATTTCGAGCGCGGCGACCTCAAGGCGCGCCTCGCCCGCTACCACGGCGGCAAGGCCGCGGCCAGCTTCGAGCGCCTGGCCGAGATCTGGCTCGCGGCGGGCGAGCGCCGGTGGGGGATCGAGGATTATCTGGCCCGCATCCGTTGCCCGGTGCTGGCGCTGCAAGGCGAGGACGACGAATATTTCTCGGCCCTACAGCTCGACGCCATCGCCGCCGCCGTGCCCTCAAGGGTCGAGACGCTATCCATCCCCGACTGCGGCCACGTGCCGCACCATCAGGCGCGCAAGTCCGTGCTCGCCGCCATGACCCGGTTCGTCGAGGAGCTCAACGCGGGAGCCGCATCCGTTTAGCCGGCATCGGCCCCAAATCCCCTCCTTAACCATTGAGTATTAACAGTTTGGTCCGCCACGCGCGGCATACTGAGGGATGCCCGGCAGCGGGCCCGCGCTCCCCCATGCTGGCCCGCCGTGGCATGTGCTAGATTGGGCGCGCGAATGCGGCCGACTCCGGCCTCCCGACCCCGGGCCCCCCGATATCGTCCTGGAGATCAGGCATGAAAACCAACTTCGCGAACTTCGACACCAAGGAAATCTGGCGCAAGGACCGCGACCATTACATCCATCCCTGGACCGATTTCGCCACCTTCAAGGAGCAGGGCTCGGACATCATGGTCCATTCGGAGGGCATCTATGTCTATGACTCCGAGGGCAAGCAATATATCGACGGCATCGGCGGCCTGTGGTGCGTCAATATCGGCTACGGCCGGGACGAGATGGCGGATGCGGCGGCCGAGCAGATCCGGCGTATCCCCTATTATTCGACCTTTACCCACCTGACCACGCCGCCGGCGGCCGAGCTGGCGGCCAAGCTCGCCGAGCTGGCGCCGGGCAGCCTCAACCATGTCTTCTACGGCACCGGCGGCTCGATGGCGAACGACACCGCGATCCGCCTCATCCACTTCTATTTCAACCGCCTGGGCAAGAAGACCAAGAAGCAGGTGATCTCGCGCGTCGACGCCTATCACGGCAGCACCTATCTCGCCGCCTCGCTCACCGGCGTGGCGTTCGACCGCATCGGCTTCGACGTGATCGAGGATCAGATCCACCACATCTCGACGCCCAACAGCTACCGCCCGCCCGACGGCATGAACCTTGCCCAGTTCTGCGACTATCTGGTCAAGGAGTTCGAGGACAAGATCCTCGCGCTCGGGCCCGAGAACGTGTGCAGCTTCATCGCCGAGCCGATCATGGGCGCCGGCGGCGTGCTCGTGGCCCCGCCGGGCTATCACAAGCGCATGCTCGAGATCTGCAAGAAGTACGAAATGTTCTATATCTCGGACGAGGTGGTCACCGGCTTCGGCCGCCTCGGCCATTTCTTCGCCTCCGAGCCGGTCTTCGATATCGTGCCCGACGTCATCGTCTCGGCCAAGGGCATCACCTCGGGCTATGTGCCGCTGTCGGCGACGCTTTTCTCGGAGGAGATCTACGAGGTCTTGAGCGTGCCCCAGGCCGAGGGCGCCATGTTCACCCACGGCTTCACCTATTCGGGCCATCCGGTTTCCTGCGCGCTCGGCCTCAAGAATATCGAGATCATCGAGCGCGAGGATATCTGCGGCCATGTGCGCGAGGTCGGGCCCTATTTCGAGCGGCAGCTCGCCACCCTGGCCGATCTGCCCATCGTCGGCGACGTGCGCGGCAGCCATTTCATGATGTGCGTCGAGAACGTCGCGAACAAGGAGACCAAGGCGCTGCTGCCGGCCGAGATCAAGATCGGCAATCGCATCGCAAATCATTGCCAGGCGCGCGGCCTGATCGCCCGCCCCATCGCGCACCTCAACGTGCTCTCGCCGCCGCTGGTGATGAGCCGCATCCAGATCGACAATACCGTGGAGATCCTGCGCGAAAGCATCCGCGCCACCATCGACGATCTGGTCAAGGAAGGCCTCTGGCACGGCTAGCGGGCGGGCGGCCTGGAGCACCCGATCGAGGGCATGCGCAAGACCGGCCGGGAAGGCCGAGGCTGGTGCCCCCTAGCATGATTCCGTGGCCCTCACCGCGCGAACCATTTGGCCAGGAATCGCAATCCACGGTGCGCCGGCTTCGCGCGGCATCTGACCGAGCTCGCCGAGAGGAACGGATACTCCGAATAGAGCGTTTGGTCGCGGGGCGTCATCGCCGCGGAATCCCCCTGTAGGCCCGCGAGCGTCTGCCACATGACATCGTAGGTCTTCGGCATCTGTTTGGCTGGCATCTTGGGTTCCTCCTTCGTTTGCGATTACGAGAAGGAGCCTACGCGGCGGCCATCATCGCGCGATCAAGGCGCTCTCAAAGTGGGCTCAAAAAGCCCCGATACCGCATCAAAGCGCTATCAAACCGCGTCATAGTTGCATTAAGCTGAAAAAAAGACCCATCACAGGGCGCAGGAATAACCGCGTTGCATGGGGAGGAACGCGGCAGTGTCTACGTACAGGCTCGATCTATTCGGCGGCTTCGCGCTGCGCGACGAGAGCGGCGCGCCGATCACGATACGGTCGAAAAAGGGCCGCTGTCTGCTCGGCTACGTCGCGCTTGCCCAGGGCCAGCATAAACATCGCGTGTTGTTAGCTGGGCTACTTTGGGGCGATCGGGACGATACACACGCGCGCCGCAGCCTTAGTCAGGAGCTCTATCGCTTGCGCGGCCTCTTCTCTGAGGAGGCCCAGGCCAAATTCTATCTTTCCGAGGACACGGTCAGCTTTGCACAAGACCTGCTCGAAGTTGACGTAGTGAGGTTCGAACGCGGCTTGGATTCAGGCGAACTCGAGACCGTAAGAGAGGCTCTTGACCTCTACACAGGCGACCTGCTGGCTGGCCTGGAGACGGGTCAGGAGGTTTGCGAAGACTGGCTGCGCGACGAGCGCGAACGCCTGCGCGACCGCGCCATCGCGGCCTGGCACGATGTTTTGCGGGCGCAGATGGAGGGCCCGGCCGAACCCGCCATCGAAAGCGCCTCTCGACTGCTAGCGCTCGATGCCACCAGCGAGGAAGCGCATCGCGCGCTGATGCAGCTTTACGAGAAGTCGGGCCGGCGCGACCTGGCGCTCAGGCAATACAAGAAATGCGCAGAAGCTCTCTCGGCAGAACTGGGCATAAAACCCGACGCTTCGACCCGGGCGCTCCATGAGAGGATCAGTGCCGCACCGCAGACACAGGATGCAAACGCTGACAAGCCGGGCCCCATTGGAAGCGCTCCAAATGGAGAAGTGGCCAAGATTGATCAGCCGCTGCCGCTGCCGTCAAAGCCCTCGATCGCGGTGCTGCCGTTTTCGAACATGAGTGGCGATCCCGAGCAGGAGTATTTCTCCGACGGCATTGCCGACGATATTATCACCGGGCTGTCCCGCTTCGGCGACCTGTTCGTCATCTCGCGCAATTCCTCGTTCACCTACAAAGGTGCTGCCGTCGACATCAAACGTGTCGGCCGCGAGCTCGGCGTGCGTTACGTGCTCGAGGGCAGCGTGCGCAAGGCCGGCAACCGCGTACGCATCAACGCGCAGCTTATTGAGGCGGAGACCGATAATCATCTCTGGGCGGACAAATACGACGGTGACCTGACCGACATCTTCGACCTCCAGGACGAGATTACTGCGAGCGTTGTCGGCGCTGTCCAGCCGACGGTCTTCCTAGCTGAAATCGAGCGAGTTCGGCGCAAACACCCAG
>JAUVWK010000011.1 GCA_030604165.1 Alphaproteobacteria bacterium
TCTGCATCTTCGGCAATCGTGTCTAAAGCTATCGTAATAGGAATGCCTCCCTCGAGCATAGTGGACAACTGCCAGCAAAGCGCTGCAAGGTCTGCTGATTTGATGCGTTTGCGATGTGTTACTTTCCGGCTTTTTGAGACTCCTGCGGATGTCTCATCGATAGAAATAGGTGTAAGCCCTTGCTCTCGAAGATGACTAAGTACGTCATTTGATGAAGCTGCCTGCACAAGACCTTTCTTCTGGTTCCCTGTTGAATCTCGAGCGACGTATTTGTAGCTTTTCATCAGCGCGCGCGCTGCCAGCAGCTTTTTGCGGCCGTGGGCCAAGTGGCCTGGATCGAGGACGAGGCCCTGATGGACGCCGTCACCGCGGTCTCCGGCAGCGGCCCGGCCTATGTCTTTCTCTTGACCGAGTATTTGGCCAAGGCCGGCGTCGAAGCCGGACTCGCGCCGGCCCTGGCCGACCAACTCGCGCGCGCCACCGTGCACGGCGCCGGCGAGTTGATCCGCCAATCCGACACGCCCCCCAGTGGGCTGCGGCAAAATGTCACCAGCCCCGGCGGCACCACCGAGGCGGCGCTCGCGGTGCTCATGGGCGGGAACGGGGGCGGGGACGGGGGCGGCGGCGGGCTCGAGCGCTTGCTGGCACGCGCCGTGGCCGCCGCGGCCGCCCGCTCGCGCGAGCTGGCCGGCTAGGGAAATTCTTAGTTTGTGCGGCACCGACTCCACGTGAGTGGAAAACGGTCGAAATTTGACCGCCCACCGGCGCCCGCCGTAGAGTCATGCGGATAGAACATCAAGGCGGGCGCGCCCCGGAGCAAAGCGGCTGGCGCGCACCGCGCGATGCAAGCGGGGGACGGCATGGCAAAAAAGGCGGATATACCCCGGCAGGCCATAAAGAGCGCGCTGGAATTGGCCGCGAGCCGGGGCTGGAATCGAACGAGCCTCGGCGACATCGCGGCGGACGCCAAGGTGCCGCTCGCAGAGCTGCGGAAGATCTTTCCCTCGAAAGCGGCGATCCTCGACGCCTTCTCGGCGCAAATCGACGCCGAAGTGCTCGCCGCGCCGGACCCGGACATGGCCGATAGGCCAACGCCGGAGCGTTTGTTCGATGTTCTGATGCGCCGCTTCGATGCGCTCGGCCCCTACAAGGAGGGCGTGCGTGCCGTGGTGCGCGGCGCGACGTGCGATCCGGAAGCGCTGATCTGGGGCTCGCTGAGCCTGCGGCACTCCATGACTTGGATGCTGGAAGCAGCCGGCCTCAACGCCGCCGGCCTTAGCGGACGGATGCGCGTCAAGGGTTTGGCGTTGATCTATCTCGCGGCCATGAGCGTGTGGTTCCGCGACGATACCGAGGACATGGCGCAAACCATGGCCGCGTTCGATCGCCAGCTCAAGCGGGTCGACCGGATCATGGGCGTGGTATGCCGGATGCAGCGACCGCGGACCAACGCGCCGGAGCCTTCCGAGGCGGCCGCCGAAGCCGGTTAGCGCCGTTTCGGTTTGAGCGGCGCCGTTCCGCGCGCCCCCGCTGCAGCCGCAAGCGTCGGCCTCAGACCGGCAACCACAGCACCGCGCGCAGGCCGCCCATGGCGCTCGTCGTCATGGTGATGTCGCCGCCGTGTCCGCGAATCACGTCGCGCGCGATGGCCAGGCCGAGGCCCGCGCCACCGGTGCTCGGGCTGCGCGCGCCGTCCATCCGGTAGAACGGCTTGAACACTTCCTCGCGCTGCGCTTCGGGAATGCCCGGGCCGTCGTCATCGACGGCGATTTCGATGATGCTACCGCGCCGGGCGGCGCTGAGCGCGACATGCTCACCGTACCGCGTGGCGTTGTCCACGAGATTGGTGAGGCAGCGCTTGATGGCATTGGGCCGCAAGGGCACGACCAGCGGCTGCTCGGCCTCGAGCACGATGTCGCCGCCCTTGCGCCGCGCGCCGTCGACGACCTCGCTCAGGATGGCCGAGAGGTCGACGGCGACCGGGCTTTCGGCACCCTGGCCGCGCGCGAAGGCGAGGTATTCGTCGATCATCCGCTCCATCTCGGTCACGTCCGCTTCGAGGTGGCCGATCTCGGTCTTCGCCTCAGGCTGCGCCTGCGCCAGCATGGCGAGCTGCAGCTTGATGCGCGTAAGCGGCGTGCGCAGATCGTGCGAGACGCCGGCGAGCATTTCGGTGCGCTGGGTGATCTGCCGGCGGATGCGCTGTCGCATCTTCAAGAACGCCGCCGCCGCCCGACGAATCTCGCTGGCGCCCGAGGGCTTGTAGTCGGGCGCTTCGCGGCCCTTGCCGAAGGCGTCCGCCGCCTCGGCCAAGCGGCGGATGGGCCGCACCTGATTGCGCAGGAACAACACGGCGATGCCCGAGACGACCAGCGCGGTGCCGACCATCCAGAGCACGAAAACATAGGTGGTGGAGCTAAACATGCGCTTGCGCGGCGTCAGGATGCTGAGCACGCCATCCTTGAGCTGGATGCGGATCGAAATCCAGCGGTCGGAGCGCCGGGTGTCGATGTGGAACGGATAATAAAGGCGTTCGTCGAGCGCGTGGTACAGCATGCGGTCGGTATTGCGGCCGCTCGAGCGCGGCGCGACCTCGGGCAGCACGGCGCCTTCCTCGAAGGTGGCGTCGATCTGCATCTCCTGCCGCGCGGTGCGATAGATCCACTGTATCTGATCGGGCTCGGAAAAGACCTGCCTGGCGCGCAGCACGTAGGTCACGTCGCCCGCGATATTGAAGGCCAGCCGCCGGCTGACCGTGTCCCAATGACGCTCGAAAAAGATGTAAGCGACCACACCCTGCAACAAGATGACGGGCACGATCAGGATCAGCAGCGAGCGCCAGAACAGACTGCGCGGAACCAATCGCTTGAGCAATATCATGACGGCTCAATCCGGACGCAGCACATAGCCCTCGCCCCACACGGTATGCAGGTAGCGGGGTGAGCGCGGATCGGGTTCGATTTTTCGTCTCAGCCGCGTGACCTGGACATCGATGGTGCGACCGCCGCGATCGACCCCGGTCTGTCGGCACAGCTCCTCGCGCGATAGCGTCGCCCCGAGGCTGCGCGAAAACGCGCGCAGCAACCCGGCCTCGGTGGTGGTCAACCGCACCACTTCGTCGCCGCGCACCAGTTCGTCGCGCTCCGGATCGAAGATGGCTTCGCCCAGCCGGACGATCGTCGCCGGCGCGTGCGCGGGCCGGGTTCGCCGCAGGATGGTGGCGATACGCAACAACAACTCGCGCGGCTCGAACGGCTTGGTGAGGTAATCGTCGGCGCCGCTCTCGAGCCCGCCGATGCGATCCTCGGCCTCGCCCATGGCGGTCAGCAGCAGGATCGGGATACTTTCGGACTGGCGCAGATTCCGGGTCAGCTCCACCCCGCTCTCGCCCGGCATCATGACGTCGAGCACTATGAGATCGAAGGCGATACCGCCCAGCTTAGCGCGGGCTTCGGCCGCATCCTTGGCGGTGCTCACCCGGTAGCCGTTGTCGGAGAGATACTGCCGCAACAGCTCGCGCAAGCGGTCGTCATCGTCCACGACGAGAACATAAGGCGCTTCCCCGATGGGCGCCTCGATTCGGCTCGACCCGTCCGCGGCCTCTTGCCTCATGCCGCCATTATAGAAGCGGCCGCGCGCGCGCGCCTAGTGCCCTCTATCATGAGTCCGTGGCGCGTCGGACTCGTGATAGAGGGCACTAAGTCGATCGCTCGAAGCGCCGGCGGTCGACATCGTCGATCACGCCGAGCAAAACCTTGCGATAGCCTTCGACGGCCGCGGCGCCGGCCTCGCGATAGGCCTTGCCCAGGCAGGCGCGCTGCACGGCGGAAAGCCGACGCTCCAGCTCCCGCCCCTTCTCGTTCAGCTCCAGGAGCCGCCGACGCCGATCCTTGGCGCTCGCCTGCACCGAGACGAACTTCTCGCGCACGAGCTGGCCGAGGACACGCGACAGGCTCTGCTTGGTGATGCGCAGGATGGCGAGCAGCTCGGCCACCGATATCGACGGGTAGCGGCCGATGAAATAGATCACGCGATGATGGGCCCGGCCGAACCCATGCGTCGCGAGGATGGCGTCGCATTCGGCGGTGAAATCGCGGTAGGCATAGAACAGAAGCTCCATGCCTTGATGGAGCTGGTCTTCGCGCAGGAACAGCGGGTTTGGGCCGGTTTTTATGTCAGTCATATTGACATATATGCCCTGCGATGATAGTCGACGCAATAGTCTTTTGGCCCAAATCTTTTGGCTCGATTTCGAACCGCCCGAAAACACGGACGACGCGCGATGACCGATCTGATGCCCTATGACGACCGCGACGGCAAGATCTGGTTCGACGGCGCCATGGTGCCATGGCGCGACACCAAGCTGCACGTCTTGAGTCATGCGCTGCATTATGCAAGCTGCGTGTTCGAGGGCGAGCGCGTCTATGGCGGGCGTATCTTCAAGGTGCGCGAGCATTCCGAGCGGTTGTTCGTCTCGGCGTCGGCGCTCGGCATCACCTTGCCGTTCACGGTCGAGCAGATCGTCGAGGCCTCGAACGCGGTGGTGGCCATGCAGTCGATCGAAGACGGTTATGTGCGCCCGGTGGCGTGGCGCGGCAGCGAGCAGATGGGCGTCTCGGCCCAGAACACCACCATCCACGTCGCCATCGCGGCCTGGCCATGGCCGGCCTATTTCGGCGACGAGGCGCGGCAGCGCGGCATTCGGCTCAAAACCTCGCAGTGGCGCCGGCCCGCGCCCGACACCGCGCCGGTCAAGGCGAAGGCGGCCGGGCTCTATATGATCTGCACGCTCAGCAAGCACGCCGCCGAGGCCGAGGGCTACCACGATGCCCTCATGCTCGATTGGCGCGGCCAGGTGGCCGAGGCCACAGGCGCCAATATCTTCCTGGTGCAGAACGGCGTGCTCCACACGCCGACGCCCGATTGTTTTCTCGACGGCATCACCCGGCGCACGGTGATGGATTTGGCCAAGCAGCGCGGCTACGAGGTGGTCGAGCGCGTGGTCATGCCCGAGGAGCTGGCGCGCACCGACGAAGTGTTCCTCACCGGCACGGCCGCGGAGGTCACCCCAGTGGGCGAGATTGACCGACACAACTTCCAGGTTGGGCCGATTACGCGCCAGCTCATGGCCGATTACGACGCCGAGGTGCGCAAGCCGTAACGCGGCCTTGGGCGCGGCCGCTCACTTCTCGTCCGTCTTATCCCAGCGTTCGGCGGCGCTGTCGTCGCCGTCGCGGGCGGCGACCCACTTGGCGCCGGCTGCCGTCTCCTCGCGCTTCCAGAACGGCGCCTTGGTCTTGAGCCAGTCGATCAGAAAGCTACAGGCCTCGAGCGCCGCCTGGCGATGTGCCGAGGCCGTGACCACCAGCACGATCCGGTCGCCGGGCTCGAGCCGGCCATAGCGGTGCACCACAAGACAGGCTTCGAGCGGCCAGCGCGCCCGCGCCTCGGCCTCGATCTCCGCCAGCTGGCGTTCGGTCATGCCCGGATAGTGCTCGAGCGTCAGCGCCGTGATCGCCGGCTCGCCGCTCGCGCCCTCGACCATCTCGCGCACCACGCCGACGAACGAGACGACAGCGCCGACGCGCGGATTGCCCTCGCTGAGCGCCGCCATCTCGGCGCCGACATCGAAGTCTTCGCGCTGCACCCGGATCATGTCTTGGGCTCCTCGTGGTCCCCCGCGCTCAGCCGCCGGTCACCGGCGGGAACAAGGCCACCTCGTCGCCGTCGGCGACAGGGTGATCGAGAGCGGCGAAATCCTGGTTCACGGCCACCCGCACCACGGACAGGTCTTCCAGCGCCGCGGCGTAGCCCGGCCCCCGCTGCTTCAACCATTCGAGCAGCGCGCCCACGGTGGTCACGCCATCCGGCAACGTGACCGTCTCGGACTGCTGTCCGATGCGGGTGCGCAACCAGGCGAAATAGAGCAGCGTCATGGCCTCGAACCGTGTCTTCAGCGGATCATTTCGTTGAAGGGCAAGAAATCCACCATCGTGCCGGTCTCGAGGCGGGTGACCTCTTCGGCCAGTTCCACGAGCCCGTCGGCGTACACGGCCGAGGACAGAATGCCGGCGCCGTCGGAGGCGTATTTGCGCGCCTCGACCGTGCCGTCGGCCGCGGTCTCGAGCCGGGCGCGCAACCATTCGCGCCGGCCCGGCTTCTTCTTGTAGTCGAAGTTGGCGCGCACGCGATAGCGGGCCGGTTCGGTTCGGGCGCAGCCGGAGAGCCGCAGGATCAGCGGGCGGGCGAAGCGCAAGAAAGTGACCAGCACCGCCACCGGGTTGCCGGGCAAGCCGACAAAGGGCACGCGGCCGACCTGGCCGAAGGCCAGCGGGCGGCCCGGGCGGATCGCGAGACGCCAAAAATGCAAATGCCCGAGGGCCTCGACCGCGGCCTTGATATGATCCTCGTCGCCCGTCGACACGCCACCCGAGGTGAGCAGCACGTCGTTATCCCGGGCCGCGTCGCGCAGGGCCTCGCGCACGGCGTCGAGGCGGTCGGGCAGGATGCCGAGATCGACCACCTGGCAGCCGAGCTGCGCCACCAGGCCGGCAATCAAATAGCGGTTGGCGTCGTAGATGCCGCCGGGGCCGAGCGCCGCGCCCGGCTCGTAGATCTCGTCGCCACTCGAGAACACGGCGATCCGCAGGGGCCGGTAGACGGTCAGCGCGGCGCGCCCGACCGACGCCGCGAGACCGACATCTTGCGGCCGTAGCCGGCGGCCCTGCTCGAGAATGCTGGCGCCGCGCTTTATGTCCTCGCCGGCGTTGCGTCGATTGGCGCCGCGCTTGATGCCGGGCGGGATCACCACCGCCCCGCCGTCTTCCCGGCAATCCTCCTGCATGAGCACCGTATCGGGCCCGGCCTCGCCCTCGCCGTGCGGCATCGGCGCGCCGGTGAACACACGCAGCGCTTCGCCGCGCCGCGCCGGGCGGCCCAGCTCATGACCCGCCGCCACCCGGCCCGTCAGCGGCAGGCGGCTTTCGCTATCCGGCGCGAGATCGTCGAAATAAACCGCATAGCCATCTACCGCCGCGTTGTCGTGCGGCGGCACGTCGCGCTCCGAGATCACGTCCTCCGCCAGGATGCGGTCGTAAGCCGCGGCCAACGGCACCGCCTCGGTAGCGGCCACGACCTCGGTGCTGGCGACGAGGCGTTCGAGCGCGTCGGCCGCCGGCATCAATTCGCCGCCGAAGGCAAAGCAGTCGTCGCTCAACTGGGCCATGGTCCGATCACCGCTCCTTGGAATGACGTCGCCGGCGGTATGACGTCGCCGGCCGTCTACTCGCCGTATGTTACGACAAGGTGGGCATTGCCGTGGGCTTCGTCCAGTTCAATTCTTGTTATCCGGCGCGCGCCATGCCGCGGCGCGCGGCGCGCAGGTAACCGAGCGCGGTGATCCAGCTCAGCGCCACCGCCAGCCAGAGCAGGGCCGCGCCGGCCGTCTCCAAGGGTTGCGCCGGGGCACCCGGAAACGCCGGTGTGACCAGCAACAGGGCAAGGGCGAGCATTTGACCGGCGGTCTTGAGCTTGGCGAGGCGGCTGACCGGCAGCGTGAGGCGCCCGGCGAGCCCCTCGCGCAAGCCCGAGACCAGCAGCTCGCGGCAGAGGATCGCGACCACGGCAAACACGGCCGCGCGCCCTTCGACGGCGAGCATGACCAGCGCCGCGGCGACGATCAGCTTGTCGGCGATCGGGTCGAGCACGCGGCCGAGCGCCGAGCCCTGATCCAGCGCCCGGGCCAGGTAGCCGTCCAAAAAATCGGAGAGCGCGGCCGCCGCAAAGATGCCAAACGTCGTCCAGGCCGCCGCCGGCTGGCTCAGATAGAAGGTCCCGACCAGCGCCGGAACCAGGGCGATGCGGCCGAAGGTGAGCAGATTTGGCAGCGTCGTCATGCCGGAGTCGCGCTCAGCTCTCGCCGTGCAAGTGATCGTAGATGGTCCGCGCCAGGGCGCCCGAGATACCCGCGACGCGTTCGAGATCGGCGAGCCCTGCCTGTGCCACCCCGCGCGCCGAGCCGAAGTGGTGCAAAAGCGCGCGCTTGCGGCTCGGGCCGACTCCCGGAATTTGGTCAATCACCGAGCGGCCAGCGCTGCGCGCACGACGGGCGCGGTGCGAGCCGATGGCGAAACGGTGCGCCTCGTCGCGCAAGCGTTGCAAAAAATATAACACCGGGTCCCGCGCCTCGAACGTCACCGGCGACCGCCCGGGCAGGAAAAGCCGCTCGCGCCCGGCATTTCGTTCCGGCCCCTTGGCGATGGCCGCGACGGCGACCGCCGAGACACCGAGATCGGCGAAGACGCGCCGCGTCTCGCCGAGCTGTCCGGCGCCGCCATCGATCAGAATCAGGTCGGGCCAGCCGTCTTGCAGGCGCTCGGGGTCGTCCTTCATCAACCGGCCGAAGCGTCGGGTAAGGACCTCGCGGAGCATGCCGTAGTCGTCGCCGGGCGCGATGCCCCCTTGCGCGGGCGGCTTGGCGTCGCTCTTGATATTGAACTTGCGGTAGGCGTTTTTGAGGTAGCCGTCCGGGCCCGTCACGATCATCGCACCGACCGCATTGGTGCCCGAGATGTGGCTGTTGTCGTACACCTCGATGCGCTCCGGCACCGATTCCAAGCCCAGCGCATCGGTCAACGCCTCCAGCAGATTGCGTTGCGCGACGCTCTCCGAGAGGCGCCGCGCCAGCGCCTCGCGCGCGTTGCGCTCGGCGTCGTCCATCAGCTTGCGCTTGTCGCCCCGGCGCGGTCGATGCAGGCGGACCTGCCGCTCCGCCTTGAGCGACAACGCGTTGGCGACCAGCGCCTGATCCGCCAGCGCCCGGTTGATCAGCACCAGTGGCGGAGCCACGCGGTTGTTGTAGAACTGGCCGATGAACGCCGCGAGCACCTCGGCGCCTTCGGACTCCTTCGGATGGCGGGGGAAATAAGCGCGGTTGCCGTAGTTCTGGCCGGCCCGGAAGAAGAAGACCTGCACACAGGTTTGTCCGGCCTCCTGGTGGGCGGCCACCACGTCGGCATCGCCGAGCCCCACGACATTGATGCCTTGTCGCGATTGGATCAGGCTGAGCGCCCGGATGCGATCGCGGTAGGCGGCGGCGGTTTCGTATTCCAGGGCCTCGCTGGCAGCCGTCATGCGGCCGGTCAGACGCTGCTTTATCTCATCGCTGCGCCCGGCGAGGAAGGCGCGCGCCTCATCGACCAGCGCCTCGTAATCCGCCCGGCCGATGCGCCCGACGCAGGGCGCGGCGCAACGCTTGATCTGATATTGCAGACAGGGCCGCGTGCGGCTCTCGAACACCGAATCGGAGCAGGAGCGCAGCGGAAACGCCCGGTGCAGGGCCTGTATGGTCTGGTTGACCGCACCGGCCGAGGCGAAGGGGCCGAAATATTCGCCCTTGCGGCGCCGGGCGCCTCGATATTTGGTGATTCGGGGCCACTCGTGGTCACTGGTGATCAAGATATAGGGGAACGACTTGTCGTCGCGCAACACGATGTTGTAGTGAGGCTTGAGCCGCTTGATCAGATTGCTCTCGAGCAGCAAGGCTTCGACCTCGCTCTTGGTGGTGACCACCTCCACGGCCGTGGTGGCGGCCACCATGCGCTGCAGCCGGACCGAGAGCGCGCGCACGTTCACATAGCTCGAAACCCGCTTTTTCAGGCTCTTGGCCTTGCCGACATAAAGCGCGTCGCCGCGCTGGTCGAGCATGCGGTAGACACCGGGGCTCGACGGCATGGTTTTGAGGGCGTCGCGCAGAACGCCGCGCCCGCGCGCGAGGGAGACGATAGCGCCGGTGGCGCCGGCGCCCGGCGGCTCGGCGGCGGCCGTTTTGGGGCCCGGCTCCGACAGCGAATCGGGGTCGAGCAAGCGGTCTCCGTCGGCCCTTATCCTCATACGATATGATCTCGGCGACTGACCCGTGCCCATCAACGCGCGGCGGTCTGCGAGGCAAGGCGAGCCAGATCAAGCGGTTGAAAGTCGTTGCCGGACCGATGCGCTAAGCCCCTACCGGCTATCCACGTATTCTGTGGATAACCCTGTTCGCAACGACGCGCAAGGGGTCTGAGGCCAAGGCCCAGCAACGCCTTATCGGGGTATGCCTATTTTTTGAGCAAAAAATATAACCCATTGTAATAAAAGGAGCTTCTTCGCCAGGAAATCGCTGCGCACCAAATCACTCGAAAACATAGTGCGCCTATTCGCCGATTCGTGTCGGCGTACTAGGTGATGTGCACAATATCCGCCGCTACGGGCTTGTTTATGGCCAGATTTCGACGCCGAAGTGGCAATCGCGTGTGATCGTACGGCAAGGCGCGTCATGGCATGGCCCGCCGCGCGACCCACCGCCGCCGGCCGCGCGAGGCGCTTACTAGCGATTCCACGCCCGTGGGAAATATTCTAATGCGACATCAGCACCGGTGCGGTCATGGAGCCCAGAATATGTTGCGTGGCGCCGCCCAGAACGAGCTCGCGCAGCCGCGAATGACCATAGGCCCCCATGACGATCAAATCGGCCCCGTGATCGGCGGCTTCAGAGAGGATCACGTCGCCGACCGAGATATCCGCGGCGACGGTCCGCTCGGCCTCCGTATTGACGCCGTGGCGGGCCAGATGGGCGGCAATATCGAAGCCGGCGATATGGCCTTCGTCGCGCGGATTGATGCTGAGAATCGAGACCTTTTCGGCGCGCTTGAGCAGCGGCAAGGCGTCGTGCACCGCCCGGGCCGCCTCGCGGGTGCCGCTCCACGCCACCAAGACCCGCTTGCCGAAGCTCGTGTATTTACCGGCATAGGGCACGACCAAGACCGGGCGGCCGGAGCCGAGGACGACATGGGCCGGGAGGCTTGGCGACGCCGTGGGCGAGTCCGAATCCGGATCGGTCTGCCCGAGGATCGTGATGTCGGCATAGCGCGCGTGAAGCGGCACGATGTCGTCGGCAAAGCCTTCCATGCTGCGCCATTCGAAAGCGACGCCGGCTTGTTTGACGCGGCCCTCCACTTGGCTCTGAAGCTTCGCGGCGCTGTCGCGCGCGGCCTCCAGATGGCGGTTCTGAATCTCCGCGATGGCGCCGGCCGCGGCATCGCCGAACGCGCCCATCGACGGATAGAACGGGTGAATGACGTGCAGGCCGACCAAATATGCCTTGTGCTCAGCCGCGAGGGAGAGCGCCATGTCGAGATGCATGGCGTCTCGTCCGCCGCCATCTTGATGAACGAGAATCGTTCCGAACGTCATGGCCAGCGCTCCTCTCGATTCCTATGCCACGGGTCGATTATGGCTGGCGGCGCCAGGCCAGCGCCATGATATGCGTCAAGTCGGGCCCGGCTGCGCGACACGAACCCGCATCGCCGCGACGGACGATATCACCATTGCCGGCGTATCGAAACCAGCCGGGTTACCGTCCCAAATCATCGCCGATTCGGCGTCAGAACAGGCCAACGATCTGGCCAGCCTCATCGACCGAAATGCTGTTTGCGGCGGGCACGCGCGGCAGGCCCGGCATGGTCATGATTGCGCCGCAGACCACGACCAGGAACTCGGCGCCGCCCGATACTCGCACCTCGCGAACCGGAACCACGTGACCGGTCGGCGCGCCCTTGAGGTTGGGATCGGTGGAAAAGCTGTATTGGGTTTTCGCGATGCACACCGGATAATTACCAAAACCCTGGTCCTTGAGGTCCGCGAACTGCTTCCGAATCTTGGTGTCGGCGACGATGTCTTCGGCGCCGTAGACCTCGCGGGCGACGGTCTTGACCTTGTCCCAGGGCGACATGTCGTCGGGGTAGAGGCACTTGAATTCGGTCGGCTTGGTATCGATCGTAGCCACCACGCTCTCCGCCAAGTCTTCGGCGCCGGCGCCGCCCGCCGCCCAATGATCGCAGGAGATCGCGTCCACGCCGAGCTTGGCGCAAGCTTCTTCGACCAGTTTGAGCTCCGCCGGCGTGTCCGCCGAAAACCGGTTGATGGCCACCACCGCCGGGACGCCGAACTTGGCCAGATTTTCGAGATGCCGCACAAGATTGCTCATGCCCTTCTCCAGGGCCTTGAGATTTTCCTCCTTGAGCGCATCCTTGGCCACCCCGCCGTGCATCTTGAGGGCGCGAATGGTCGCGACCAGCACCACGCAATCGGGCGCCAGGCCGGCCTTGCGGCACTTGATATCGAAGAATTTCTCGGCCCCGAGGTCCGCGCCGAAGCCGGCCTCCGTGACCACATAGTCGGCCAAGCGCATGGCGGTTTGCGTGGCGAGTACGGAATTGCAGCCATGGGCGATGTTGGCGAAGGGGCCGCCATGGATGAATGCCGGGTTGTTTTCCAGGGTCTGCACGAGATTGGGCGCGAGGGCATCCTTTAGCAGCGCGGTCATGGCCCCGTCCGCCTCGATGGCCCTGGCCCGAACCGGCTCGCGCTCCCGCGTATAGCCGACGATGACGTTGCCCAGTCGCTGGCGCAAATCCGCGACGTTTTGAGCCAGGCAAAAGATCGCCATGACCTCGGAGGCGACCGTTATGTCGAAGCCGTCCTCGCGCGGGAAGCCGTTGGCCACGCCGCCGAGGGACGAAACGACGGTGCGCAAGGCGCGGTCGTTCATATCGACGACACGGCGCCAGCTCACGCGCCGCGGATCGATGCCGCTGGAATTGCCCCAATAGATGTGATTATCGACCATCGCCGCGAGCAGATTGTTGGCCGCCCCGATGGCATGAAAATCGCCCGTGAAATGCAGGTTGATGTCTTCCATCGGCACCACTTGGGCGAAACCGCCGCCGGCGGCGCCGCCCTTGAGGCCGAAGCACGGCCCCAGGCTCGGCTCCCGCAGGCACATCAAGGCGCGCTTGCCGATGCGGCTCAGGGCGTCGCCGAGGCCGACCGTGGTGGTGGTCTTGCCCTCGCCGGCGGGCGTCGGCGTGATCGCCGTGACCAGAATCAGTTTGCCGGTAGGTCGGGAGGCCAGCGTCTCGATATAATCCAACGAAACCTTGGCCTTGTCGTGGCCATAGGGAATCAGGTGCGCCGGCGCGATGTCCAGCCGGTCCGCCGCCAGTTCCAGGATCGGCCGCTTCTTGGCGGTGCGGGCGATCTCGATGTCGCTTTTTGGATTCGCGTGCTGTGAACTCGCCGCTTTGGTCATCGTTTAGCCCTTTCTCCCGGGGTTATTTGGCCCGCGACGAGATCCCGGCGACCGTGTCCGGCGGTCTTTGCCTTCCGGTATCTCGATCCGATCGCGGCCGGCGCCAAGGTAGGGTGCAGTTTAACCGAGTTCAACAAATTTTCCTTGCAGCAGTTGCCGCCGAATCGCCCCTGGCAAGACGAAATCGGGGCGGGCCTCGCGGCCCGCCCCGTGTTGGTCCTCGATGCAGCGTCAGCTAACTCTTGCTGATGTGCACCTCCTCTTCGGTCGCGATCGCGCCCGTGGCGTGGTGCATGGCACGTTCCATGCCCACCTCCCGATAGAGCTTGACCGCGGCGCTGTACTCTTCTTCCTCCCCGCTGATCTGGATCACATGCCAGAGCAGCCAAAGGACGAACGCGATTAGCACCATCAGCCACTCGAAGCCGACGCCTGGATATATCGGCCCGATGAGGTGGGGATTGGTGAAAGAATCGACCCCTGTCGATGACATCGTAACCTCCTATTTATCCTTGGCGTAGGTGCGCTCGATGGTTTCGAACGACGTCTCCTGGTGCGCCAGGTATGGGAAGGCATCGCCCAATTCGTGGGTATCGAGACCCGCCAGCTCCACCTGCTCCGGTACGCGCAGCATATTCATCGCCTTGAGAACGCGGGCGATGATGTAGCAGGGCACGAAGCCCAACACCCAGAACATGATGATCGCGCCCAGAATTTGGCCGATCGGGTTGATCTGCGGGTAGCCCTCGGGCGTGGCCCACAGCGGCGCCATGGAGCCGTCCACCGGCGCCGCCGCCGGATAACCCCACAAGACGAAGCCGGCCACGACGACACCGAAGAACCCGGCATAGCCATGGACCGCGATGGCGCCCACCGCATCGTCGATCTTGAAGCGGCGTTCGACCCAGTGGTGCAGGTAGTACATGAACACCACACCGAGGCCACCGATCACCAGCGCTTGCACCGGATGGTACAGGTCGTTGCCGGCCGAGGCCGCGATGATGCCGGCGAGGCCGCCCGAGTAGGTCCAGAACGGTTGCCCACGGCTAACCAGGTAGCCCGCCATCAGGCCGCCCGAGAACGACATCAGGAAGTTGAAGGTGATGGCCGAAAGCGTGGTCGGCATCAGATAGATGTTGGTCGCCGAGAAGAACGGCGCCTCTTCGGTGCCGATGTTGTAGATCGGGATGTTGCACGCCGCGTAAAAGCCCCAGAAACCGGTGAAGATCAGGAATAGACCGATCGTCACCAGCCACGGATTGTGCGGCTTGATGTCCCTGACCTCGCCGCTCGGACCGAACTTACCGATGCGTGGCCCCAACACCGTCACGATGGCAAGCGCCGAGCCGCCGGCGATCGCGTGCACCACGCCGGAAGCGTAGGCATCGTGATAACCGAGGATCTGAACCATCCAGCCCGCCGGGTTCCAGCCCCAGGAGGCGTCGAGAATCCAGGTGAACGAGCCGATCACGACGGCGAAGATCAAGAACGCGCTGGTCTTGATGCGCTCGATAACCGCGCCCGAGACAATGGACGCCGTGGTCCAGGAGAACAGCAGGAACGCGGCCCAGAACACACCGTTGATGCGCGCCCAGCCGGCGTCGGGATCGGTGCCGCCGCCCATATGCGTGCCCATGAGTTCCGACCAGGGCAGCGCCCAGGGGGCGTCGATGAAGCCGCCGGTGTTGAACGGGACGTTGGAGAACGCGAAATAGACCCACCAGCCGAAGAAATAGAAGGTCACGGTGACCAACGGGATCAACATCGTGTTCTTCATCAAGGTATGAAGAACGTTTTTACGCCGGGACGCACCCACCTCGTAGGTACAGAATCCGGCGTGAATCAAGAACATCATGACCACCGTGATCCAGTAATAGGTCTCGGTGAAAATGACGTTCAGGGAATCGGTAAGGTTATCCATGCCTTCCCCCTGTCCTGATACACCTGCGACCAAGACCCTAGCCTTCTAACGGGCAGGTCTGGCAGCGTCTAGTCTCGCACAGCGTGGAATACTGCGTGTCTATGTTTTCGATGTCCAGGAATTATTTGCCCGCTACTACGCGGCAGGTCGTGAATTAACCATGTTTTTCAGTGTATTACGTGTAACTTCTTAAGTTTTATCGGATTTTCTCGGGCCGCCCCCGCCCGACCCCGTCAAATCTCTCTAGTATACTGATTTAATTGATTTCTTTAACAACCACGGTAAGCTGACATCTGGCTTGAACGGCGCAAGAAGACCATGACCGAAAGCCGTGCGACGGCGCTCCGCGCTCATTTTCTGGGTTGGCAATGTCGCCTGCGCCAGCGCGCCATGCGCCACGACGCCGGCCGGCCGGCACCCGGCATGCGGCCTCGTGTGCTGGCGCCCGACGGCGATGAGCTTGCGCCCGGGATCACCGTGCTGCTGCTCGAGCGCGCGCCGTCCGAGTCCATCGCCCTGTTCCGGCATATCTGCAAAAAGACCCACGACCCCGGCAACCGGCATGACGAGGCGGTGCGCGCCTTGAGCGCGACCTATTATCAGGGGCCGCGCCGCTTCAGCGGCGTCTTGGCCGCGACTTTCGACGGCGACTCGGCCCTGGCGACGGCGCTGCTCGACGCAGGCCGCTGCGTGCTCGGCTTCGAGCAGTTCGCTCAACGCTATCGGCTGCCCTGCGCGGTACGCGATCTGGCGCCGGCGGAGCCGGCCTACCGGGTCAGCTATTGGCACAACGCCATGTTCAACCCGGCGCTGCCGCCCGGTCTTCGCGTTCTCGCCTTCGCCCCGGACTGGCTCGCCGCCGAGGCGGAGCCCCCGGTCTGACTGCGCCACGACTTAGAATTTTCGATAGGCCTTGTAGAGGTCGACCATCGGGTGGCGCTCCGACATCTGGAACTTGATCAGCAGCTCGCGCGCAATCATGTCGCGATCCTGTTGATTGTCGGGCAGCGTCATGTCCTCCGGCACCGAGACCCAGCCATTGATATTGCGGTCGAACACCGCGGGGCGGCCTTCCTCGTAGCCCATATGCACGTCCTCGAGCCAGTTGAGGTCGGACCAGCCCATGGTCGCCAAATAGGTCTTGAGAAACGGCGTCAGCCGGGCCTCGTCGGGCACCAGATTGACGTCGTAGCGGTAGCCGATGTGCTGGCCGATTTCCTTTTCCCGCTCGGTGTCGACGCCGCTCTGCTTCAGGTAGTAATCGACGTCCTGCGATTTGGCTTTGCTCATGGCCGCCTCCTAGCAGCTAGTAACGCGTCATGTCGGGCCGGCCGACCGTATGTTGCGAGCCCGCCAGCGGCACCTGGGCGAGCGCCGAGGCTTCCATGGTCAGGGCCGCGAGATCCTCGGGCTCGAGCGAGTGCACGTTGGTCTTGCCGCAGGCCCGCGCCATCATCTGGCATTCCAGCGTCAGCGTGTGGAGGAAATTGTAGACCCGCTCCGCCGCCTCGTCCGGATCGAGGCGTCGGCGCAGTTCCGGATCCTGCGTCGCCACGCCGACCGGACAGCGCCCGGTATGGCAGTGATAGCAGTAGCCCGGCTCGACCCCGAGCTCGGCCTCGTAGTCGGCTTCGGGGATGTCCTTATTGCAATTGAGCGCCATCATGGCCGAGTGGCCGATGGCCACCGCGTCGGCGCCGAGCGCCAGCGCCTTGGCCACGTCGGCGCCGTTGAGGATGCCGCCGGCATAGATCAGCGTGATCTTGTCGGTGGCGCCCAGGTCGTCGAGCGCCTTGCGCGCCTGGCGGATCGCGGCGATGCCGGGCACGCCGGTCTCCTCGGTGGCGATGTGCGGCCCGGCGCCGGTCGAGCCCTCCATGCCATCCATGTAGATGCTGTCGGGATCGGTTTTGATCGCCATGCGCACGTCGTCGTAGACCCGGGCGGCGCCCAGCTTGAGCTGGATCGGAATCTCCCCGTTGGTCGCCTCGCGGATCTCCTGGATCTTGAGCGCCAGATCGTCCGGCCCCAGCCAGTCGGGATGGCGGGCCGGCGAGCGCTGGTCGATACCGGCCGGCAGCGAGCGCATCTCGGCCACCTGGTCGGTCACCTTCTGGCCCATCAGATGCCCGCCGAGACCGACCTTGCAACCCTGGCCGATGAAGAACTCGCAGCCGTCGGCGAGGCGCAAATGATGCGGGTTGAAGCCGTAGCGCGACTGGATGCACTGATAGAACCACTTCTCGGAATAGCGCCGCTCGTCAGGGATCATGCCGCCCTCGCCGGAGCAGGTCGCGGTGCCGGCCATGGTGGCGCCGCGCGCCAACGCGGTCTTGGCCTCGTAGGACAGCGCGCCGAAGCTCATGCCGGTGATATAGATCGGGGTGTCGAGCTCCAGCGGCCGCTTGGCCCGCGGGCCGATCACGGTCTTGGTCTCGCACTTCTCGCGGTAGCCCTCGATGACGAAGCGGGTCAGCGTGCCCGGCATGAAGGTCAGGTCGTCCCACGACGGAATCGGCTTGAACAGCGACATGCCGCGCATCCGGTAGCGGCCGAGCTCGGCCTTGATGTGAATGTCGTCTATCACCTCGGGAGTGAAGACGAAGCTCTGCCCGAGGATCGAGCGGTTTCGCTCCGGGCGGTTACGCCCCCTCGAGGGAGGGTCCAAAGCATCGCGTTTCTTGCGCGCCATCGCGAAATTCCTTCTCGTACGCTGTCGGGACCGTGCTAAAGCGGTTTCCGTTCAAGGGGGAGCGGGCTGGCGCGATTTCACGCCAGTGGAACAGGCGCTAAAGCACAATCTTCTTCTCGGTCGGTTCCAGGTTGTCGTAGTTCCAGAGCTGCTTGCCGGCGACGATCTTTTGCAGCTTGTCGGCACCGTCCGGCGCCTCGAGCCCATACGCCGCGAGCTTGCGGGTCACCCACTCGGTCTCGAGCTCGGTGATCTCGCCGGGCACCGCGTCGACCCCGAGCGAGGCGATCTTGCCGCCGACATAGATGATGCCGTCATACATGGAATCGCCGAGGTTGATGCCGGCGTCGCCCAAAATGATCATGCGCCCGCGCTGCATCATGAAGCCCGAGAAGGCGCCGGTGCGGCCGCCGACGATGACGGTGCCGCCCTTCTGGTCGATCCCGGTGCGCGAGCCGACGTCGCCCATGCAGACCAGATCGCCGCCGCGGATCGCGGCGCCGAAGGTGGAGCCGGCGTTCTTTTCCACCACCACCGTGCCGGCCATCATGTTCTCGGCGCAACTCCAGCCGACCCGGCCCTTGATGCGCACGTTGGGGCCGTCGATCAGACCGCAGCCGAAATAGCCGAGGCTGCCTTCGAATTCGAGCTTGAGGCGGTTGAGGATACCGACCCCGAGGGAATGCTTGGCCAGCGGGTTGCGCACCACGATGTGGCCGTGGCCCGCGGCCATCAGCGCGGCGATCCGGTGATTGATGGCTTGCGGCTCCATCTCCGCCGCGTCGAACGAGGCGGACTTTTCGAAGTCCACCTCGAAGGCCTGCGGGTAGGTGAAGTTCTCGCCTTCTTCCGGCGAAAAGAAGGTTTGCTGGGTGCGCCCGGCGAGCTGCTCGGTGTGCAGCCCCATGTCGTGGGAAATGTGCTGGGATTTTAGTTGTGCCATACCATGACCTCCCCTTCGTACGGGTCCCAGGTATCGATCTCTTCGCGAAACACGCTGCGGATCGCCACTTCCTCGGAAGCGACGCCGACGAAGCTGTCGCTCTCGTAGAGCACCATCGGCTTGGCCGCCATGGTGTCCTTGGCCATGCCCAGGCTATCGGCGGTGGCGACGAGGTAGGTGAAGACGCCGTCGAGCTCGCTCACCGAGGTTTCCATGGCCTCCTTGAGCGGCGTGCCGGCGGCCATGCGATCTGCCAGATAAACCGCGATCAACTCGGAATCGCAGTTGGACAGGAAGCGATGGCCGCGATGCTCGAGCTGGCGGCGAAAGTTCCAGTAGTTGGTGAGTTGGCCGTTATGCACCACCGCAATATCGGTGAACGGGTAGGCCCAATAGGGGTGGGCCGAGCGAATGTCGACATCCGATTCGGTGGCCATGCGGGTATGGCCGATGGCATGGGTTCCGGCGAACGCGCCCAGTCCGTATTGCGCGCTGACCCGGTTGGCGTCGCCCAGATCCTTGATCAGCTCGAGCGCCCGGCCGAACGAGAGGATCTCCGCGCCTTCGATATCCTCCACATAGTCGGCGAAGCGCTTGAGCTCCTCGTGCTGATCCATGGCGCCTTCGCTGAAGCGGAGCCGGTAGCGAAAGGCGTATTCGGTGGCGCCTTCGTCCTTGACGATGGTCGCGCCCATGGAGCGAATGCGTTCGTCCACCGCCGCCTTGCGCTCTTGAATGGCGCCGTGGATATCGAAGCCCTTCGCCA
>JAUVWK010000330.1 GCA_030604165.1 Alphaproteobacteria bacterium
CAGCGCCACACCGGCGCGCGCGAGCGACATGGCGCAGCCCTTGCCGAGCCCCTTGCTGGAGGCGCAGACGATGGCGCGCTTGCCTTTGATTCCGAGATCCATGGCTCCATCCCGCTCCGCTATCCCCGAACGACCCGCCGACGGGGCGATGCTAGGGAGCCCCTTCGGGAGCGTCAAGCGGCGCCCCGAGAATCCCTTGGCGAGCGGGGGATTCGCAAGCTGTTAACTACTTCCCGCCTAGAGTCCCGCCGTTATGACGGGGTCCCTTTTCATGGCTTTTCGTTCTCTTTGGCGCGGCCGGCGCGCCGTGGCGCTCGCCATGGTCGCGGCCATGCTCGCGGCGGCCCTTGGCGCCGGCTCGGCGGGTGCCGTCTCGGGCGCCGATCCGGGGCCCGACGATCTGCTGCGCTTCTTCGACCGCCTCGCGGTCACGGACCGAACCCCGGATGGCGGCCAGCAGCCGGGTTGGGTGCGCAAGTGGACCGGCCCGGTGGCAGTTCGCCTTGAAGGCCAGGTGACCGACCGGCACATCGCGACCGTGCGGGAGATTACCCACAGGCTCTCGATTCTCACCGGCATCCAGTTCTACCTTACCGATCGCACCGGGGCCGATCGCGCCACAAAGGCGGGCAATCGACTGACCGTGCGGATTCTGCGGCATCAGGACATGATGCGCATCCAGGGCGGCTCCGGCCCGGTTTGCACCGCCGCCACCTTCGGCAAAGGCGGCGTCCTGCACACCGGCTGGATCGAGATCAGCGAGCGTTACAGCGATTGCCTGCACCACGAATTCATGCACGCGCTGGGCTTCGACAATCACTGGAGCGGTCGGCATGCCAGCGCCGCCATGCCGTCGGTGCTGGCGTTGCGGCGCTCGCCGGCGCGCGTGGCCGACTATTCGCTCTTCGACGAAGTGGCGATTCGGCTGCTTTACGATACGCGGCTGCGGCCCGGCATGGGGCGCAAGAGCGCTTTGAGCGCGGCCCGCAACATCGTCGCGGTCAGGTTCGACTTCTGGTACGCCAGCGCGCGGGCGCGCACGCCGACCGATCAAGGCTGAACGGCACGCCGTCCTGCGCGGCCCGGCCTTGGCCGACGCGGTTTGCTCCTGTCATAATGACTTTATGACGCTCAAGACCAGCGGCGGCTATCTCGCGGGCGCGCTACTCATGATGGCGCCGCTTTGGCCCGCGCAGGCCGGCGAGGCCGACGTGACCGACGTGGTGATTCGCGAAGCGGGAAATGGCGCTTATGCCTTCGCCGTGACGCTGCGGCACGCTGACGAGGGCTGGGAGCATTACGCCGACGGGTACGAGGTATTGGCGCCCGACGGCAGCTCGCTCGGGCTGCGGGTGCTGCACCACCCCCATGTCGAAGAGCAGCCCTTCACGCGAAGCCTCGCGGGCGTGGCGATCCCAGACGAGGTTGCCGAGGTGCGCGTGCGCGCCCATGACAGCGTGCACGGCCACGGCGGCCGCGAGGTCGCGGTCGCCGTGCCGCGCTGAGTAGCCACTGCCGATCGAGCCGAACCGGCGCTATTTCCCGCTTGCCAATACTTCGACCGCGGCGCAGAAGCGCGTCACCTCTTCCTCGGTGTTGTAGTAATGCACCGAGGCGCGGACCACTGCCTGCAAGCCGCGCGCGGTCATGTCGAGCCTGGTCCAGGCGGCGGGCGAAGCAGATACGTTGATCTGCTGCGCGGCGAGCGCCTCTCGCACGGCGTGCGCCTTTTTGCGGTCGGTGCTGAACGAAACGATGCCGCAGCGCTCCCGGCCGAGGTCCTGAACGGTCACGCCGCTGAGCGCGCCGAGCGCTTGGCGCAGCCTCTCGGCGAGCGCCTGAACGCGCCCGCCGATGGCCTCAAGGCCAAGCTCGCAGGCGTAATCGATGGCGACGCCGAGCCCGATCTTGCCCCCGATATGACATTCCCAGTTTTCGAAGCGCCGCGCATCGGGCCGCACTGTGTAGCCGTCGCGCGCGGACCATTCCGCGGCGTGAAGGTCGAGCATGGGCGGCTCCAGCCGCTCAACCAGCGCGCGCCGGACAAAGAGCAGCCCGGTGCCGCGCGGCCCCCGCAAATATTTTCGCCCCGTGGCCGAGAGCATGTCGCAGCCGATCGCCTGCACATCCACCGGCATTTGGCCCAGCGATTGGCAGGCGTCGAGCAGGTAGGGAATGCCGGCCGCGCGCGCCACGCGGCCGACCGCGGCGGCCGGATTGACGAGGCCGCCGTTGGTCGGCACATGGGTCAGCGCGATCAACTTGACATGGGAGTCGATGGCGCTCTCCAGCGCGCTCACATCGATCTGGCCGTATTCGTCATTGGCGATCACCTCGACCGCGGCGCCGGTGTTGCGCGCGACTTGCAGGAAGGCGATGTAGTTGCTCGCATACTCCGCCATCGAGGTGAGGATACGGTCGCCGGTGCCGAGCTTGAGGGAATAGAACGCCATGTCCCAGGCCCGCGTCGCGTTTTCGATAATCGCGATTTCATCCCGCTCGCAATTGAGCAGGCGTGCGGCGGCGTCGTAGACCCCCTCGATCGCGGCATCCCGTTGCGCCGCCGCTTCGTAGCCGCCGATGTCGGCCTCGAGGTGCAAATGCGCCACCACCGCGTCGACGACGCGGCGCGGCATGAGCGCGGCGCCGGCATTGTTGAAATGCAGAACCCGGTCGCAGCCCGGGGTTTCGCGCCGCGCCCGCGCCACGTCGATCGGGCGTGCGGATGGCTCTGGTTCACTCACGGCGGCGGTCTTCGGGTGTCGGGTTGATCGATGCGCCGCGCGACAACGTCTCTGGCGATCCTTGGTTCATTGCTGCGGATTCCATGCTCTTCGGAACACCGGACTCAGTCCTTTTCGCAAATCAGTAGCCCGAGCCAGGGCGCGCCGGCGGTCACGCTGGCACCGCTCTTGGGCGCGGCCGCGGCGCGCTCGCCGCCGCCGATTGCCATGGGTGCGATGGCGTTGCCGTCACCAAGATCGCCGGCGCCGATGATCGCGCGGCCGACGGCGGGCGGAAAATCGCTCCAGCCGCCCGGGCATTCGTCGCGGTTGAAGGCGATCACCGCGCCCGCCGGCACGTCGGGAATCTGCGCCGCGGCCTTGTCGGCCAGCGCGCTGACGCCTTCCTTTATGTCCGAGAAAAAGCCGCCCGATTCCTCTTCTTCTTCCGACTCTCCTGCTGCCGGCTCTTCCGCCGCCGGCTCTTCTGCTTCCGGCTCTTCCGCGGCGAGCGGCGCATTGGGCTGGGCAAGCGCGACGGCCGCTATCAAGAGGGCGGCGAGAATGGGGCTCAGATAGGTTCGTTGCGACATGGTTGCCTCGTTTTCGATGTGCGATGCGGCTCTCGACGCCACCGATTCAGGCGGGCTTCGCGGCAAAGATCAAGAGGCGCAAGGTCTGCTCCCTGGTGGCGGCCGCAATCGAGTCGCTCGCGCAACGGTGAATCCGGTCTTGAAGGCACGCCCACATCGCTGCGACACTTCGTTATCCACTGTGATCGGGCGCAACCGGCGACCAGGAGAATGGCATGGCGGCATTGACCCAAAGCTACGTTCACGGCGCCAGCGCGGTGCCCCTGATCGGCGAGACCATAGGCCAACGCCTGGACAGCACCGCCGCGCGCTATCCCGACAACGACGCGCTCGTGGTGCGTCATCAGGAGATCCGCCTGAGCTACGCCGAGCTCAAGCGCCAGGTCGACGCGTTCGCCGCCGGGCTGTTGGCGCTCGGGCTGGAGCGGGGCGAGCGCCTCGGCATCTGGTCGCCCAACAACGCGGAATGGGCGATCACCCAATTCGCCGCCGCCAAGGCCGGGCTCATCCTGGTCAACATCAATCCCGCCTACCGCCTGGCGGAGCTCGAATACGCGCTCAACAAGGTGGCCTGCAAGGCGCTGATCACCGCGCCCGCCTTCAAGTCGAGCGACTATATCGGCATGCTTCGCGAGCTGGCGCCCGAGATCGACGCCGCCGCGCCCGGCGCGCTCAGCGCCGCCAAGCTGCCGCATCTGCGCACCGTGGTGCGCTTGGGCG
>JAUVWK010000189.1 GCA_030604165.1 Alphaproteobacteria bacterium
GCGCAGCTGCACGCAGGCGACATCGCCGGCGTCGAGCGCCGCCGCCAGTCGATCGGCAAATATGTCGAGCTCGAGTGTTGGCGGGGTGATCAAATAAAGCCGGCAACGCCCGGCGTCATTTTCAGTAGCCATGTCGTGTTCTCAAGATATTTTTGGCCGATCATATGTTGGATTCTATCCACTAGACTCTAACTTAGCGACCGACCTTCGACCCGGCAACGACGGCCAGCGCCTGCTAGTATTGCGGCGGTAGAACCCCATATGAAGGCAACGGGCCATGACCACCACCGGAACAGAGATCGCGGAATCGTCGTTGGATGCCGACCGGCTGGTCGGCTGGGTCATCGAACAAGGCCTGCAGGGCACCTCCACCAACGCCGTTTTCCAGGAGTTTTGCGAACGGATGGTGGCGGGCGGTGTGCCGATCCTGCGCGGCTTTGCCGCCATGACCACGCTGCACCCGCTTTATACGGGGTTCGGCCTGGTTTGGGCTCGCGCCGACGCCGAGGTGCGGCAGGAAAACTACGACGACAACACGCTCGATCCCGAGGCCTGGGCGCGCAGCCCGCTCAAAGCCTTGGTGGATGATGGCCTGCCGGAGCTGCGCCGCCGCATAACCGGGCCCAAGGCCGGGCAAGAGTTTCCCATCCTCGAGGATTTTCGCGCCGAGGGCGCCACCGACTACTACGCGCTTACCTGCGGCTTTGCCCAGGACGGTCACAACGAGGAAAAGCGCGGTATCGTCTTTAGCTGGACCACCGATCGCGCCGAAGGCTTCGGCGACGCGGATTTGGCGCTAATCCGGCGCCTCATGCCGCCGTTGGCACTGACCATGCGGGTCGCGGCCAACCGACGCATCGCCGCGGGCGTGGCCACGGCCTATCTCGGCCGCGATGCCGGCCAGCGGGTGCTGAACGGCGAGATCAAGCGGGGCGCGGTGCAGACCATCTCGGCGGTGCTGCTGTACGCTGATCTGCGTGGCTTCACGACACTCTCCGACACCATGCCGAAGGACGAGATCGTCGGCATGCTCAACGATTATCTCGCCTGCATGGCCGAGCCGGTCGAGGAGCGCGATGGGCAGGTGCTGAAATTCATGGGCGACGGCATGCTCAGCATCTTCGCGATATCCGCCGATCAAAGCGCGGCGCAGCGCGGCGCGATGTGCGTCGCCGCGCTCGAGGCGGCGCTCGACGCGCTGGGCCGCGTGGCCGCGCTCAACCGCGAGCGCGCCGCGCGGGACAAGCCGACCATGCCGCTCGACATGGCGCTGCATCTCGGCGACGTGCTCTACGGCAATGTCGGCTCGCCCTCCCGGCTCGATTTCACCATGATCGGCCCGGCGGTCAACGAGGCGAGCCGTATGGAGGCCATGTGCGGCCCGCTGGAGCGCAGTCTGCTGATTTCGCGCGCCTTCGCCGAAGCCATGCCGCCGGACAGCCCGGACCTCATCGCGCTTGGCCGCCATGGGCTACGCGGCGTGCGCGAGCCCGTGCATCTCTTCACCGTCGAGGACCCGCCGGCCTGAGCGCCGGACGTCTTTTCCACTTACGTAGTACTGCACCGGCCCGCTCCCCCTCCCGGCCACCCATGGCAGCATAGGCGTAGGGTGGCCGGGAGGGGGAGCGGGCCGGTGCCGCGCAAACTCAAAAACCCTTCCGCCTTGCCCTGATAGATCTTGATCACCGTATCGAGCATGGCGAGGGCCTCTGCGCGCGGGCGCTGAAAGCTGTTGCGGCCGATGATCGAGCCCGAGCCGCCGCCGTCGCGGACCGCGCGAATATCGTCGAACAGCCCCTCCAAGCCCTTGGCGGCGCCGCCCGAGAACACCACCAAACGGCGGCCGTTGAACGCCGCCTGCATGATGTGCCGGATGCGCGCCGGGAGCGTGGCGATATCGATCTTTTCCTTCCGGTAGACCTTGGCCGCCGCGTCCTGCTCGAGATGATCGCTCGGTGGCTTCACCTTGATGATGTGCGCGCCTAAAAGCGCCGCGATTTGCGCGGCGTAAGCGGTCACGTCCAGCGCCGCCTCGCCTTCCTTCGAAAGCATCCCGCCCCGCGGATAGGACCAGACCACGGCGGCGAGGCCGCACGACTTGGCCTCCAGGGCGAGCTCGCTGAGCTCTTCCATCATCTCGAACTGGTCGTCGGAGCCCGGGTAAATCGTGAAGCCGATGGCGGCGCAGCCGAGCCTGAGCGCATCCGCCACCGAGCCGGTGACGGCCTGATCCTTCGACGTGGCCAGCGCGTTGGCGCTGTTCACCTTGAGGATCGTGGGGATCGCGCCGGCGAAGCTGTCGGCGCCTGCTTCGATCATGCCGAGCGGGCTCGCAAAGGCATTGAGGCCCGCGTCGATGGCGAGCTGCCAATGGTAATGCGGGTCGTAGGCGGGCGGGTTCGGCGCGAAGCTGCGCGCCGGCCCGTGCTCGAAGCCCTGGTCCACGGGCAGAATCACCATCCGGCCCGAGCCGCCGAGGCGGCCGTGCATTAGGATACGCGCGAGATTGGCCTTGGTGCCCGGGTTGTCGCTCTCATAGGCGGCAAGAATCTTGCGTACACGCTGGGTGATTTTCATGGTCGGTCGCCTCGTTTCAGCCTCTCGGAGGCGGATGTCTCGGGGAGGTTTCTGGATAGCGCAGCGGCGCCGCATTTGCAACGACGAGACCCGCCGTGCGGCCATTTGCCGCCTTATCCCAAGATTCCCAAGACCTAAGAACGAGCGTCGCGGGCCCGGCGCTCCAGGTAGGCCGTGGCGGCGCCCAGCGGGTCGCCCGAGTCGCGCAAATCCAAGGCGCTCGGCGGCGGGCCGCCGCGCACGATTTCGGCGCCCAGCCGCGCCGCGATATCGGCAAGTTTCGCGCCGATCCGCGCCGGCCCGCCATAGGCCACCTGGCGAAAGCCGATGACGAGGGCGCGATGGGCGCGCGCGCCATCGTCGCCGCAATCGAGCACGACGCCGTGACGCGTCGCCGCGTGAGCGGCCGCCGCGTCGTCGAACAGCGCCTTGAAGTAACCGAGCCCCGCATACGCCACCGCGCCCGGCGCCGAGCGCAGGGTGACGGCGCTGCCGGTGCGCGCCGCCGCCTCTAGCGCGGCCTGGGCGTGCGCCAGCTCTTGCACGAGGATGGTCGGGCCGGTGCCGCGGCCACGCGCCATCACGCCGCGTCGTGCAGCGCGGCCACGCCCGGAAGCGTCTTGCCCTCCAGCCATTCCAGAAAGGCCCCGCCGGCGGTCGATACGTAGCTGAATTGCTCGACCACGCCGGCATGGCGCAGCGCCGCCACCGTGTCGCCGCCGCCCGCCACCGACAACAGCGTGCCGGCCCGCGTGAGCGCCGCCGCTGCCTGCGCCGTCGCCGTGGTCGCGCGGTCGAAGGGCGGCACCTCGAAGGCGCCGAGCGGTCCGTTCCACACCAGTGTCTTGGCGGCGCGCAGCGCCTCGATAATCAGCGCCACGCTGGCCGGGCCCAGATCGAGGATCATGGCCTCCGCCGGGACCGCGTCGATGGCGACCGTCTCGGTCGGCGCCCCGGCCTTGAACTCGCGCGCGATCACGGCATCCACGGGCAGGATCACGCTGCAGCCCGCGGCCTCGGCGCGCGCGGCGATTTGCCTGGCGGTCGCGGCCTGATCGGCCTCGCACAGCGACTTGCCGACCGCGCTGCCGCGCGCCTGCAGGAAGGTATTGGCCATGGCGCCGCCGATCACCAGCCGGTCCACCTTGGCGATCAGGTTGCCGAGCAACGCCAGCTTGGTGGAGACCTTGGCGCCGCCGACCACGGCCACGAGCGGGTGCTCGGGCCGCTCCAGGGCGTTTTCGAGCGCTTCCAGCTCGGCCTGCATGAGGCGGCCGGCGAGCGCCGGCAAATGCCGGGCGATGCCCGTCGTCGAGGCATGGGCGCGATGCGCGGTGGAGAAGGCGTCGTTGACATAGAGATCGCCGAGCGCGGCGAGCGCGGCCGCGAAAGCCTCGTCGTTGGCTTCCTCGCCGGGATGGACGCGCAGGTTCTCGAGCAGCGCGAATTCGCCGTCGCCGAGCGCGGCCACAGCCGCCGCCGCCACCGGGCCAACGCAGTCGGAGGCAAAGCCGACCGCGCGCCCCCCCAAGGCCTCGGACAGCGGCCCGACCACGGGCTCGAGCGACATCGCCGGCACCCGCTTGCCCTTGGGGCGGCCGAAATGCGACAGGATGATGACGCGGGCGCCTTTCTCGGCCAACGCCAACAATGTCGGCGCCACGCGATCGATCCGGGTGGCGTCGCTGACCGCGCCCTCGCGCGTCGGCACATTGAGATCGGCGCGCACCAGCACGCGCTTGCCGCGGATGGCGCCGCCGTCGAGATCGTCGAGGGTGCGAAACGCCGCCATCGCCGCCACCCTCATGCCGTTCTCAAAGCCGGCCGAGATAGGCCGATACGTCGCTCATGCGGTTCGAAAAGCCCCACTCATTGTCGTACCAGGAGAGCACGCGGCAAAAGGTGCCATCGATCACCGTGGTCTCGGCGGCATCGAAGATCGAGCTGTTGGGGTTGTGGTTGAAATCGATCGAAACCAGCGGCTCCTCGTTAAAGCCGAGCACGCCGTCGAGGGCTCCGTTGGCGGCCTTTTTGAGGGCCGCGTTGATCTCGTCGACCGAGGTCGCGCGCTTGGCCACGAAGGACAGGTCGATCATCGAGACGTTGGCCGTCGGCACGCGCACGGCGGTGCCGTCGAGCTTGCCCTTGAGCTCCGGCAACACCAGGCCCACGGCCCGCGCCGCGCCGGTCGAGGTCGGAATCATCGAGCTACCCGCCGCGCGCCCCCGACGCAAGTCCTTGTGCAAAGTGTCGAGAACCGGCTGATCCAGGGTGTAGGCGTGCACCGTGGTCATGAAACCGTGCTCGATCCCGACCGTCTGGTTCAAGACGTGAGCCACGGGCGCCAGACAATTGGTCGTGCACGAGGCGGCGGATACCACCTGATGCTCCTGGCTCAGCTTGTCGTGATTGACGCCGTAGACGACCGTCAGGTCGGCATCTTGCCCGGGCGCCGAGATCAAGACCTTGCGCGCGCCCGCCGCCAAATGCTTGGCCGCGAGCTCCCGCTTAGCGAAGATGCCCGTGCACTCGAGCGCGACATCCACCTCGAGCGCGCGCCACGGCAGCTTCGCGGGGTCGCGCTCGGCGAAGACCTTGATCGGCCCGTGGCCGATATCCATGCTGTCGCCGTTCACCGTGACCTCGCCGGGAAACGGTCCGTGCACGGAATCGTGCCGCAGCAGGTGCGCATTGGTCTCGATCGGGCCCAAATCGTTGACCCCGACGACGCTGACGTCGTCGCGTCCGGATTCGTGAATCGCGCGCAGGATGTTGCGCCCGATGCGTCCGAAGCCGTTGATGGCGACACGAACGCTCATGATTTACCTCCGACGCGTTGGAGCGGACGGGAGTGGGACAAAAGTGGGATAGATACGCGTTCCTAGCGGGGACTCGCGCGCCGGTCAACCGTGCAGCGGGCGATTGTCGATGATTAAGAAAATTCCTATTTACAGCCTCGCCTTGACCGCCGCGACGACGGCGTCGGCGGTGATGCCGAAGTGTTCGTAGAGCGCCCCGGCCGGCGCCGAGGCGCCAAAATCGCGCAGTCCGACGACAACACCATCCGTGCCGACATAACGCTCCCAGCCGAAGCACGAGGCCGCTTCGACGGCGACCTTGAGGGTGTCTTTGCCCAAGACCTTGTCGCGATAGGCGGCGCGCTCGCGGTCGAACAACAGCCAGCAGGGCAGGGAGACCACCTTGGCGGGAACGCCGGCGGCTTGCAGCCGCTCGCGGGCCTCGAGCGCCATGGCCACCTCCGAGCCTGTGGCGAGCAACGTCACCCGGGCCGCGCCGTCGGCGGCCTCTTGCAGCACATAGCC
>JAUVWK010000005.1 GCA_030604165.1 Alphaproteobacteria bacterium
CGCGCCCGCCCGCGGTCTCCGGCGCGCCCGCCTGACCGTGCTCGCCGGCGCCGGCGCCCGCGCCCGAGGCCGGGCGCTCGGCGGTCAGCACCGCGGTGACCGACAAGACCCCGGGCAAGGCCTCCACGGCCGTTTCGCAGGCCCGCCGCAGCGGCTCCTTGGCCTCGCCTTCGGCCGCCGCGACCTCGACGGCGAAGCCGACGTTGCCGTCGCGAATGACCACGCCCGAGATCATGCCGAGCGCGACCACGTCGCGGCCCTTGTCGGGGTCGATCACGCCGGTTAGCGCAGCCAAGACCTCTTGCTTCGTCAGCGTCGCCATGCGTAATTGCCAGTCGTCCAATTGAAGAGGTTCGCGTCCCGAGCCATATCCCCCCAAGAAACCTGCGGATTATGCGGGATTGCACGGGACGCTCAGGTGACATATAAGGCAGCGATGGCGGGTTGGAAAGGCTACGGCCAGGGAGCCGACGGAATGGCGTGGAACGATGCCGTGGTCTAGCGACGGCAATGGCGGCGACGGTCCGTGGGGGAGGCCCCCGCGCGGCCGTGGACCGAGTCAACCGTCAGCGCCCGACCTCGAGGACTTGTTGCGCCGCGGGCAAGACCGCTTCCGTCGGTGGATGCCTGGGCTGCGGGGCTCGCGCGGCATTGTCCTCATCGTCTTGATCATTATCGGTATTTGGCTCGCCACCGGGTTCTATCGCGTCGAGCCGGACGAGCAGGGCATCGTGTTGCGCTTCGGCGAGTGGGTCAAAACGACCCAGCCGGGCCTCAACTATCACTTGCCCGGACCGATCGAAACGGTGCTCACGCCCAAGGTGACGCGGGTGAACCGCGTCGAGATCGGCTTCCGCAGCGCGGCCGACGGCGGGCGCGCCGTCGGGCCCCGCCCGGTGGCGTCCGAGAGCCTGATGCTGACGGGCGACGAGAACATCATCGATATTCATTTCACCGTGTTTTGGGTGATCAACGATGCCGGCAAATACCTGTTCAACATCCGCTCGCCCGAACTCACCGTGAAAGACGCCTCCGAGAGCAGCATGCGCGAGGTCATCGGCAAGACGGACCTGCAATATGCCCTTGCGGAAGGACGCTTGCCGCTGGCCCAGCAGACCCACGAGCTGGCCCAGAAGATCCTCGACCAGTACGGCTCCGGCATTCAGATCACGCAAATCGAGCTGCAGAAGATCGACCCGCCCGAGGCGGTGATCGCCTCCTTCCGCGACGTCCAGGCGGCGCGCGCCGACCAGGAGCGCGCCAAGAACGAGGCCGAGGCCTACCGCAACGACATCTTGCCGCGCGCGCGTGGCGAGGCCGAGCGGATCCTGCAGGAGGCCGAGGCCTACAAGCAAGAGGTCGTGGCGCGCGCCGATGGCGAGGCGCAGCGCTTCATCTCGGTCTACAACGAATACCGGCAGGCCAAGGAAGTGACCAAGAAGCGCATTTACCTGGAGACCATGGAGAAGATTCTGGCGGGCATGAACAAAGTGCTGATCGACACCGCGGCGCAAGGCGGCTCGGGCGTGGTGCCGTACCTGCCGCTGCCCGAATTGCAGCGGCGTCGCGCCGGGCAGTCGGACATCGGCGGAACCAGGCAATAGAGCGATGAGCGGGCGCGCAAAACTGATTCTCGTCGCCGTGGGCTTGATCGTTGTGCTCATCGTGGTCTTGAGCGCGACCTTCAAGATCGACCAGCGGGAATCGGGAATTCTGTTGCAATTCGGCGAACCGAGGGACGTGCTTCGCACGCCGGGTCTCAGGCTCAAGACGCCGTTCGTGCAAAATGTCGAATATTTCGACAATCGAATCCTGGATTTCGACGCTCCCGCCGAAGAGATCATTCTGAGCGATCAAAAGCGCCTGGTGGTGGATTCGTTCATTCGCTATCGCATCACCGAACCGCTGCGCTTCTTCCAAACGGTCGGTAACGAGGGCGTGGCGCGCAATCGCCTGGGCCCGATTCTCAATTCGAGCACGCGCCAGATGCTGGGCCGGGTGCCGCTGATCTCCGTGCTATCGGGCGAGCGCGCGAGCCTGATGCTCCAAATCCGGGACCTCGTGAACCGACAATCGGCCCAATTCGGCGTCGATGTGATCGACGTGCGGATCCGGCGCGCCGATCTTCCGGAGGAGAACAGCCAGGCCATCTATCGCCGCATGCAGACCGAACGCGAGCGCGAGGCCAAGGAGTTCCGCGCGCAAGGCGAGGAGATATCGCAGCGCATCCGCTCCCGCGCCGATCGCGATCGCACCGTGCTTCTGGCCGAGGCCAAGCGCGAGTCCGAAATATTGCGCGGCGAGGGCGACGCCCAGGCGGTGCGAATTTTCGCCGACGCTTTTAATCGGGATGTCGACTTCTTCGCTTTCTATCGTTCGATGCAGGCCTACGGCGAAGCGCTGGGCCAGAACGACACCACCATGGTTCTCTCGCCCGACAGCGAGTTTTTCCGCTTCTTCGGCGATATCACCGATCTCAGCCAGCGCTGAGGCAAGCCGCTTGAGGCGGCGCCGGCGCGGCGGACCATGCCCATGGCACCGTAAGCGGGCAGGCCCTATCGTCGCCTTGGGGCGCGGGCCGCCGATCCTTAACCTTAACGCCCGCGCCGCCATGCTCGTTGTGAACGCACTCCTCCCGCCGAGACGGCCGCCGATCCCAGGCTTATGACGGATTTCCTGACCGCGCTCGGTTTGGTGTTGGTCATCGAGGGCGCCATTTATGCGCTTTTTCCCGATGGCATGAAGCGCATGATGGCGGTCGCGCTGGCTTTGCCTGCCGCTCGGCTGCGCGCCATGGGGCTGGCAGCCGCGGCGATCGGCATTTTGATCGTTTGGCTTGTCCGATAGGGGTGCCTCTCCTGCACGTCGCGGCACCCTTCTCGCGGGCTTTGCATAGCGCCGCGCGTAACTTATTCTAGGGCCTGAGTTGGACGGACTCTGCCCTTGGTGTAGAGCGGGATAATCGAAGCCGCCGACAGCGAGGGACGAAGAGGGAGACCAGGGCATGTTGTGGCAGGCCCGCATCGGTGGCCGCGTACCCCTTGAGCGCAAGTCGCTCGCGCCGCTCTTGGCGCGCGGTTCGGCGGCGCGCGCCACGGCGGTTTGCGCTCTGCTCGTCGTTGGCTTCCTCGGCATCGCCTTTACCGGCGGGGCAGCTCTTGCCCGCTCGCCTATGGAAAGCTTTGCCGACCTCGTCGAGAAGCTGCGGCCCGCGGTGGTCAACATTGCGACCACCAGCAAACCGGACATGGCCGATCCGGGCAGCGAACCATCGCCGTTCGAGGAGCTGCCGCCGGGGGCGCCGTTCGAGGATTTTTTCGACTTCTTCGATCGCCGCATCCCGGACGGCGACGACGGCGGGTTTCAACCGGTCACCTCGCTCGGTTCCGGTTTCATTATCGACCCCAGAGGCTACGTGGTGACCAACAACCACGTGATCGCGGGTGCCGACGAGATTGCGGTGGTGCTCAGCGACAACACACGGCTTAGCGCCGAGGTCGTGGGGCGGGATCCCAAGACCGACTTGGCATTGCTCAAAGTCGCGACGGTCGATGATCTGCCCTATGTCGAATTCGGCGATTCCGATAGCGCCCGAGTCGGCGATTGGGTGATCGCCATCGGCAACCCGTTCGGTCTGGGCAACACGGTCACGGCGGGTATCGTCTCGGCGCGCGGCCGCGATATCAACGCCGGCCCGTACGATGATTTTTTGCAGACGGACGCGCCCATCAATCGCGGTAACTCCGGCGGACCGATGTTCGATATGACGGGCAAGGTAATCGGCGTCAATACGCTGATCTACTCGCCTTCAGGCGGCAGCGTGGGAATCGGCTTCGCGACACCGACCCGGATCGTGCGACCGGTCATCGATCAACTGCTCAAATACGGCCGAACGCGCCGCGGTTGGCTCGGCGTGCGGATTCAGTCGGTCTCGTTGGAAATCGCCGAAACCCTGGGGCTCACCCAGGCGACCGGAGCGCTGGTCGCCGCGGTTATCGAGGACGGGCCCGCGGAGCGGGGCGCGCTCCGCCAGGGCGACGTCATTCTCAATTTCGATGGTCAGTTGGTGCCCTCGCGCCGCAGCCTGCCGAAGATCGTCGCCGACACGGAAGTTGGCAAGGCCGTGGACGTGGTGATTTGGCGCGACGGCGGCGAGCGTGTCATGCAGATCGAGGTTGGCCGCCTGGAAGACTACGAGCTGGCGTCGATCGAGCGGGCGCGTCAGATCGAGGCGGAAGAGCAGTCGTTCGAGGCGCTCGGCGTGACCCTCGCGGCGATTACGCCCGAGCTACGCCAGGCGCACGCACTCGACGACGATATCGTGGGCGTGCTGGTAACCGGCGTCGCACCCGAAGTGGAGCGCGAGATCGACCTCCAGCCCGGCGATGTGATCGTCGAGGTCGGCCACGAGGCGGTTGTCGATCTCGACGATGTGCACCGCCGCTTGGAAAATCTTGCGGACTCGGCATCCAATCTCGTCATCATCCTGCGGCTGCGCGACGGCGATTCCGAGTTCGTCGCCATGGAAATTCGAGGAAGCTGAACGGCCCTTCGGTGCCTCCCCGCAGAGGAGCGTTCTAAGATCGCCTCCGCGCCTGTTAACGCGCTTATCCACCCCTTCGCAGGTCTGCGCCCGGGGCGCGACCACGCCGCCGAGGTCGTGGCGCCGCCTTACGACATCCTCACCGTCGCGGAGGCCCGCGCCCAAACGCGCGGCCGGCCGTGGAGCTTTTTGCACCTCTCGCGGCCGGAGATCGACCTGCCTCCCTCGACCGACGCCTTTGCCCCCGAGGTCTACGCCAAGGGGGCGGATAGCCTGCGGCGCATGCTCGCGGCCGGCGTGCTGCGCCGCGACCCGGCGCCGTGTTATTACGTTTACCGCTTGAGCGCCGGCGAGCACCGTCAGACCGGCCTGGTGGCCGCCGCCTCGCTCGCGGCCTATGCCGAGGGCCGCATTCGTCGGCACGAGTTCACCCGACCCGACAAGGAGCAGGATCGAGTACGCAATATCGAAGCCATCGGCGCCCAGACCGGGCCGGTCTTGCTGGCGCATCGGCCGGTCGCCGAGGCGGCCGCGTTGTTGCGGCGGTTGGCGGATGGCAGTCCGGCCTGCGAGGTGGCGGCCGCGGACGGCAGCCGCCATGCTTTATGGGTGGTCGCGGAGGCGGAGGCGATCGCGCGGATTTCGGCGTTGTTCGGCGCTCTCGGCGCCTTCTATATCGCCGATGGCCATCACCGCTCGGCGGCGGCCGCGCGGGTGGCGGCGGCGCGACGGGCCAAGAACCCGCGCCATCGGGGCGACGAACCTTACAACGGCTTTCTCGCCGTCGCCTTTCCGAGCGACGAGCTTCGCATTCTCGATTACAACCGCGTGGTGCGCGATCTCGACGGCTTGAGCGCCGAGGCCTTTCTGGACCGGCTCAGCGACCGCTTCACGGTGACACCGAGCCAGCGCGCGCTGCGTCCCGTCGACGCGCACGAGTTCGGCGCCTATCTGGCGGGCCAATGGTATCGGCTTGCCCTGCGTCAGCCGCCGGCGCCCGGCGGCCCGCCGCTGGCGCGCTTGGATGTCGCCCTGCTTTCGCTTCATGTGCTGGAGCCGATTCTGGGCATTGGCGATCCGCGTCACGACCCCCGGATCGACTTCGTCGGCGGCGCGCGCGGCGTGCAAGAGCTGGAACGCCGCGTCGATGGCGGCGAGATGGCCGTCGCCTTCACGCTCCCGCCGACGGCTATGGAAGATGTCATGGCGGTGGCCGACGCCGGAGAGGTGATGCCGCCGAAATCGACCTGGTTCGAACCGAAGCTGGCCGACGGCTTGGTTTCGCTGCCGCTCGATTGACCCGTGGCCCGGAGCGGTTATGCACGAGTGAAAAACGCTGTTGCGCCGAGATGCGCGACGGCAGCAAGCTAGTTGTTATTGTCCGCTAGTCAGGAGACAAGATGAGCAATCGACAGAGCCCTGTCTTTCCGGCGATACGCCTGCCGCAACTGGCGGACGAAGCGCTGCCGCCGGTCATGCTGGTCGGGCTTCGCCATCCCAGAGCGGCGGCGCTCGAAGACGTGCCCGGCGCGACGCTCGCGGCATTGAAGAAGTCTCGCCGTTTGCCGCAATTGGCGACCGGCGCCCGCGTTGCCATCACCTGTGGCAGCCGCGGTATCCAATGCAAGCCAACGGTGGTCAAGACAGTGGTGGCGTGGCTCAAGGAGCGCGGTCTCGAGCCCTTTATCGTGCCCGCGATGGGCAGCCACGGCGGCGCCCGCGCCGACAGTCAGACCCAGCTTTTGGCCGAGCTGGGATATACGGCGGAAACGATGGGCTGCCCCGTCGCGGCGACGATGGAGGTGGTGCAACTCGGCACCACCACGATGGGCGTGCCGGTGTGGTTCGACAAAAACGCCGCGGCCGCCGACGCGGTGATCGTGATCAATCGCGTCAAGGCGCACACTTCGTTCGATCGCGAGGTCGAGAGCGGCTTGACCAAGATGGTGGCGATCGGTCTCGGCAAGGCCGAGGGCGCGCGCCTCGTCCATCGCCTTGGTCCGCGCGGCTATCTCGAGGTGCTGCCCGAATCGGCGCGCCTCGCGCTCGACAAGGGGCCGATCGCCTTCGGTATCGCGATCGTCGAGAACGCCGAAAAAGCGCCGACCGTCATCGAGGCGGCGGAGCCCGAGGATTTTTACGCCACCGACGCGCGCCTGTTGCCGGTGGCCAAGGCTCAGGTTCCCAGACTGCCGTTCAAGCAACTCGACGTGCTGGTGGTCGAACAATTGGGCAAGAATATCTCGGGCTTCGGTATGGACCCGGCGGTCACGGGGCGCATCGATCTCCGCGGCGAGGACAATCCGCCGGAGCCCTTTGTCCACAAGCTGGTCGTCCTGGGGGTCACGCCTGAAAGCCACGGCAATGGGTTCGGCGTCGGCGTCGCCGACTTCATGACCAAGGAGGTGGCCGATAATTTAGATCTAGGTGCCATGTACATGAACGGCTGCACCGCGACGGCGTTGGAGGGGGTGCGCATCCCGCCGGTGATGGCGGACGACAAGACCGCCATCCAGGCGGCGGTCGGCACCTGCTGGCGGCTCGATGGCGAGGCGGCGCGGCTTTGCGTCGTCCGCTCGACGCTGCATCTCGCTCAGGTGTTGATTTCACCGGCCCTGGCGCAGGATTTGGATGGTGCCGGAGAGATCCTGTCGGACGCGGCGCCTTTGCGCTTTGACGAGGACGGCCGCCTGCTTACGCGATGCCCGGATTAGTTCGCGGGACCCGCCGCTCCTTGGTATTGTGGGATTGACTGGAATTCGGCGTTGTCAGCCGCTAAAACCGAAGCTGAGAGGTCAATAAGTCAATAATAAGTGTTGGCCGCGCGTCGCCGGCGTTCGGCCAACCTGGGAGACAGGGCCATGAGCGACACCATCAAATATGTGCTGCCCGAAAACCGCATTCCGGAAACCTGGTACAACATTGTCGCGGATCTGCCGTCGCCGCCGCCGCCGGTGCTTCACCCGGGTACCGGTCAACCGATCGGCCCCAACGATCTCGCGCCGCTGTTTCCGATGGCATTGATCGGGCAAGAGGTCAGCACCGACCCGGCGATCGAGATTCCGGGACCGGTGCGCGAGATCTACCGGCAGTGGCGGCCCACCGCGCTGCATCGGGCGCGCCGGTTGGAGCGTGCGCTCGATACTCCGGCGCGCATCTATTACAAATACGAAGGGGTCAGCCCGGCCGGTAGCCACAAGCCGAACACCGCCGTTGCCCAGGCCTTTTACAACAAGGAAGCCGGGATCACGCGCATCAGCACCGAAACCGGCGCCGGCCAATGGGGCTCGGCGCTCGCTTTCGCCGGGGCCTTGTTCGGGCTCGAAATCGAGGTCTACATGGTGCGGGTGAGCTTCGAGCAGAAGCCCTATCGCCGGTCCATGATGGAAAGCTTCGGCGCCCGCTGCGTGCCGAGTCCGAGCGAGGAAACCGCGGCCGGCCGCGCCATTCTGGCCGAGCGCCCCGACAGCCCCGGCAGCCTCGGCATCGCGATCAGCGAGGCGGTCGAGGTGGCGGCGACGAGGGACGACACCAATTACGCGCTCGGCTCGGTCCTCAATCACGTGCTGCTGCACCAGACCGTGGTCGGCCAGGAAGCGATGGTGCAGTTCGAAATGGCCGACGATTATCCGGATATCCTGATCGGTTGTACCGGCGGGGGCAGCAACTTTGCCGGGCTGGCTTTTCCGTTTCTCGGCGAGAAGCTTCGCGGCGGCCGCGAGGTTCGCCTGATCGCCGTCGAACCGACGGCTTGTCCGACCCTGACGCGCGGCAAATACGCCTACGATTTCGGCGACACCGCGCACCTCACGCCGCTTGTCAAGATGCACACGCTGGGCTCCACCTTCGTGCCGCCGGGCTTCCACGCCGGTGGCCTGCGCTATCACGGCATGGCGCCGTTGATCAGCCACGCCCACGATCTCGGTCTCTTGGAGGCGCGCGCCTATAACCAGACCGAGTGCTTCGAGGCCGGCGTTGCCCTGGCCCGCGCCGAAGGCATTCTGCCCGCGCCCGAGGCCAACCACGCGGTCAAGGCCGCCATCGACGAAGCCTTGCGTTGCAAGGAGGAAGGCACCGCGCGCACGATCCTGTTCAACCTTTGCGGCCATGGCCATTTCGACATGCAGGCCTATACCGACTATTTCGCCGGCAAGCTCGTCGATCAGACTTACGATGAAGCGGAATTGGCCATGGCTCTGGCCGGCCTGCCTTCGGTGGCGGCTGGCTAAGGGCCCGCGCGTCCAGCGGGCAGGGGACCGCGCGCCGGCCGTGCGTTGCGCGGCATGGAAGACCTGATCGTCCTGGTCGGCGGGCCGACCGCGAGCGGCAAGTCGGCGCTCGCGCTGGCGCTCGCCGAGACCTTCGACGGCGTTGTGATCAACGCCGACAGCATGCAGGTCTATCGCGAGCTCCGGGTTCTGAGCGCGCGGCCCGGCGCGGACGCGACCGCGCGCGTCCCCCATCGCCTTTACGGCGTGTTGAGCGCCGCGGAGCGCTGCTCGGCGGGGCGGTGGCGCGACTTGGCCCGGGCCGAGATCGCGCGCGCCGGGGCGGCCGGCAAGCTGCCGGTGCTGGCCGGCGGCAGCGGCCTTTATTTCCGCGCGCTGCTCAAGGGTCTGGCGCCGGTGCCGCCGATCCCACCCGCGCTGCGCGCCCGCGTGCGGGCGCTTCATGCCGAGCTCGGCGGGCCGGCGTTTCATGCCGCGCTGGCCGCGCGCGACCCGGAGATGGCCGTGCGCCTGGCGCCCGGCAACACGCAGCGGCTGCTCCGGGCCTACGAAGTGATCGAGGCGACGGGTCGCCCGTTGCGGGCCTGGCAACGGGCCCAGCCCACGGACGACGCCTTCGCGGGCCGCGTGGTGGCGGTTCTCCTGGAACCGCCGCGTGAGGCGCTTTACGCGGTGTGCAACAGCCGGGTCGAGGCCATGGTGGCGGCCGGCGCGCTCGACGAAGTGGCGGCGCTCAACGCGCTTGGGCTCGACCCAGCGCTGCCGGCCATGAAGGCCGTGGGCGTGCGTGAATTCGGCCGCCATCTTGCGGGCGCCGCGCCGCTCGACGAGGCGATCCGCTCGGCCCAGCAGGCGACCCGGCGCTACGCCAAGCGCCAACTCACTTGGTTCCGCCACCAAATGTCGGCCACGCTCACCTTGCCGACGCTCTACACCGAGCAAATCGCCGCCGCGACGCTGGGCCGCGTCGGGGCCCTGCTATTGACCGCGAATCGGTGACGGATTACCTTGTAAAGCCTGAGTTGTGAAGAACAAATTGAGGTCCGCCGGCGGCCGGAATCGGCAGCGTCGAAGCGGGTATCGTGCGCCCAAAGGGGGATATTGTGACGGCGGACGAGAAAGGCTCGGCTACGCGGATAATGGTCGGCGCCGAAATGGTCATCAGGGCGCTGATCGATCATGGCGTCGACGTGATTTTCGGCTATCCCGGTGGCGCGGTCTTGCCCATCTACGACGCGCTGTTCAAGCAGAACAAGGTGCGCCATATCCTGGTGCGCCACGAGCAGGCCGCGGTGCACGCGGCCGAAGGCTATGCCCGCAGCACGGGCCGGCCGGGCGTGGTGCTGGTGACCTCCGGTCCCGGCGCCACCAATAGCGTGACCGGCTTGGCGGACGCGCTCATGGACAGCGTGCCGATCGTCTGCCTGACCGGGCAAGTGCCGACCCACATGATCGGCAACGACGCTTTCCAGGAGGCGGACACGGTCGGCATCACGCGGCCCTGCACCAAGCATAATTACCTCGTGAAGAACGTCGCCGATCTGCCGCGCGTGCTGCGCGAGGCCTTTTATGTGGCCTGCGCGGGGCGGCCGGGACCGGTGGTGGTGGATCTGCCCAAGGACGTCATGATGGCGTTGGGCGACTATGGCGACGGCCAAGCCACGGCGGAAGAACTGGCGCGCCGCGCCTATCGGCCCACGCTCGACCCCGACCCGGCGCGCATCGAGGCCGCTGTGGCGCTCATCGCCGGGGCCAAGCGCCCGATCTTCTATGCCGGCGGCGGCGTCGTCAACGCGGGCCCCGAGGCCTCGGAGCGGCTTACCGAGTTCGTCCGCCTGACCGGCCAACCGATCACCCACACGCTCATGGGCCTCGGCTGCTACCCGGCCTCGGATCAGCAGTTTCTCGGCATGGTCGGCATGCACGGCACCTACGAGGCCAACATGGCGATGGCGGAGTGCGACGTGATGATTGCCGTCGGCGCGCGGTTCGACGACCGCGTCACCGGGCGGCTAAGCGATTTTTCCAAGGGCTCGAAGAAAATTCACATCGACGTGGATCCCTCGTCGATCAACAAGAACGTGGCTGTCGACCTCGCCATCGTCGGCGATGCGCGGCGCGTGCTCGAGGCCATGCTCAAGGCGTGGCGCGCGGCCAAGGCCAAGCCCGACAAGTCGGCGCTCGAAGCCTGGTGGGCGCGGATCGAAAAATGGCGCGCGCGCGAATGCCTGCGCTACAAGCAAAACGATGCCGTGATCAAGCCGCAATACGCCTTGGAGCGGCTTTATGAGGCGACCAAGGACCGCGACACCTATTTCACCACAGAGGTCGGCCAGCACCAGATGTGGGCCGCCCAGTTTCTCAAATTCGAACGGCCGAACCGCTGGATGACGTCGGGCGGTCTCGGCACGATGGGTTACGGCTTCCCGGCCGCGCTCGGCGTGCAGGTCGCGCATCCCGACGCCTTGGTGATCGACGTCGCCGGCGAATCGTCGTTCATGATGAACCTTCAGGAACTCTCCACCATCATGCAATTCCGGCTGCCCGTGAAGGTGTTCATTCTCAATAACGGGTGCATGGGCATGGTGCGTCAGTGGCAGGAAATGTTCCACGGTGGACGCTACTCACAAAGCTATATCGAATCCTTGCCGGATTTCATTGCGCTCGCCGAATCGTTCGGCGCTTGCGGCGTCCGTGCGACCAAGCCCGCCGAAGTCGATGATGTGATTCGGACCATGATCGAGACCGAAGGACCGGTTATCGCCGACATCGTGATCGACGCGGTCGAAAACGTCTATCCGATGATCCCGGGTGGCGCCGCGCATTACGAAATGAAGCTCGGCCCCGACCATGGCGAGCTCGAGGAACGATCCGAAGACGGCATGGTCCTGGTCTGACGGGCCGGAGCGGCGCCTCGTGCGCGGCTCATACACCAGTGCGCCAAAGGGGGTGGTCCTTGGACGGGCCCATTGAACGACACACGATTTCGGTGCTGGTGGAGAACGAACCCGGCGTGCTGGCCAGGGTGATCGGCCTATTCTCCGGCCGCGGGTACAACATCGAGAGCCTGACCGTCGCCGAAGTCGAAGCGCAACGCGGGCGCTCGCGCATCAATCTGGTGACCACCGGCTCACCCATGATTATCGAGCAGATCAAGGCCCAGCTCGATCGTCTGGTGCCGGTTCATACGGTCCGCGACCTGACCGCCGAGGGGCCCCATCTCGAGCGCGAGCTGGCGCTGATCAAGGTGATGGGCGCGGGCGAGAAGCGGGTGGAGTCCCTGCGCATCGCCGACATCTTTCGGGCCCGCGTCGTGGACAGCACCAATGAATCGTTCGTCTTCGAAATAACCGGCAAACCCGACAAGGTGAATGCCTTCGTCAACCTGATGGCGCCGCTCGGCCTGGTCGAGGTATCGCGGACCGGCGTAGTCGCCGTGTCGCGCGGGACCGGCACTATCTGAGTCGCGCGGGACGGGCGCTACCTGACCCGGTGGCGCCGCGCGGCCGCGCGGCGCCGCTCCGCAGGAGAGATGAGAGGGAGAGATCATGCGTGTCTATTACGATCGCGATGCCGACGTGAACCTGATCAAATCGAAAAAGGTTGCCGTGATCGGCTATGGCAGTCAGGGCTTCGCCCACGCCAACAACCTGCATGACAGCGGCGTCAAAGACATTGCCGTGGCGCTCAGACCGGAGTCCACGAGCGTGGCCAAGGCCGAGCAAGCCGGGCTGACGGTGATGGGGCTGGTCGACGCCGCGCAGTGGGCCGACGTCGTCATGATGCTTACGCCCGACGAGTTGCAGCGCGAGCTCTACGATCAGGCCCTGAAGGACCATCTCAAGGACGGGGCGGCGCTGGCCTTCGCGCACGGCCTCAATATCCACTACCGGCTGATCGAACCGCGTCCCGATCTGGACATTTTCATGGTGGCGCCAAAGGGGCCGGGGCACACGGTGCGCTCCGAGTATCAAAAGGGCCGCGGCGTGCCATGTCTGCTGGCCGTCGGCCAAGACGCGTCGGGCAACGCCACCGAGATCGGCCTTTCCTACGCCGCCGCCATCGGCGGTGGGCGTTCGGGCATCATCGAAACCAGCTTCCGCGAAGAAGTGGAAACCGACCTGTTCGGCGAGCAGGTCGTGCTCTGCGGCGGCTTGACCGCCCTGATCACCGCCGCATGGGAAACCTTGGTGGAGGCCGGCTATGCGCCGGAGATGGCCTATTTCGAATGTCTGCACGAGGTCAAGCTGATCGTCGATCTGATCTATGAAGGCGGCATCGCGAACATGCGCTACTCGATCTCGAACACCGCCGAGTATGGCGACTACTCGCGGGGCCCGATCATCGTCGATGAGGCGGTGCGGGCGCGCATGAAAACCATCCTCGAGGATATTCAGTCGGGTCGCTTCACCACCGAGTGGATGCTGGAGAACGCGGCCGGGCAAGCGGCCTTCAAGGCGCTGCGCCGGCGGGCCGCCGAGCACCCGATCGAGGAGGTCGGCAAAAAGCTGCGCGAGATGATGCCTTGGATCGCCGATGAGCGCTTGGTGGACAAGGCGAAAAACTGAGCGGCGCCCTACGCAAAGGCAACCTATCCTTTTAAGACCGTTGCCTCGGCACGGTGAAACAGCGTAAAAATTAAGCTGTGCGCGCGGGGGGCGTGGCCGCACAACGCTTTACGCTATGTTAACCACGTCATCGTAACGTCATGCGGCGCTTAACGCGGGAAGTGAAAGCGACCCTACGACTATGACAATCGCTTGGAATAACTCGTCAAATTCCGCCGCGCGGCGCGCGCGAACGGGGCGGGTTGTGTGCTGCGCCGGTCGGCTCGCGTCGGGCCAGGGCGGGCGCTGGAGCGGTTCGGTCGGTCGGCGACTTAGCAGCCCCTGAACGGTGTGACCGGATAGCCGGCGATCGTTTGGGGGTGAACGCGATTTACAAGTCGTCAACCGCCAGACAGCAAGGGTCTCTGACATGACCGATACGACCAAGCCAAACCAAGTTACGATATTCGACACCACTCTGCGCGATGGTGAGCAGTCTCCCGGCGCCTCCATGAATTTGGAAGAAAAGCTGCGCATTGCTCTGCTTCTCGAGCGCATGGGCGTCGATGTTATCGAGGCCGGCTTTCCGGTCGCCTCCAACGGCGATTTCGAGGCCGTGCGAGAGGTCGCGCGCCGGGTCAAGGACAGCGTCGTTTGCGGGCTCGCGCGATCCAGCAGAAAAGACATCGACCGCGCCGCCGAAGCGCTCAAGCCGGCGGCCAGAAAACGCATCCACACCTTCATTGCGACCAGTCCGCTGCACATGAAAATCAAGCTCCAGATGGAGCCCGAAGCGGTGCATCAGGCCGTTATCGACAGCGTCAGCTATAGCCGCAAGTTCTCCGACGACGTCGAATGGTCGTGCGAGGACGGCTCGCGCACCGAGCACGATTTTCTGTGCCGCTGCGTTGAATCGGCGATCAAGGCGGGCGCCACCACGATCAATATTCCGGACACGGTGGGCTACGCCATTCCGGAGGAATTCGCAGCGCTGATCGCCATGCTGTTCAACCGCGTACCCAACATCGACAAGGCCACGATCTCGGTGCATTGCCACAACGATTTGGGCCTCGCCGTCGCCAATTCGTTGGCCGCGCTCCGGCAAGGCGCGCGCCAGGTGGAATGCACCATCAACGGGCTCGGCGAACGCGCGGGCAACGCCGCGATGGAAGAGATCGTCATGGCGATCCGCACGCGCAACGACCTGCTCGACTACCAAACCGGCATGCGCACCGAACATATCATGAAGGCTTCGCGGCTGGTCTCCGCCATCACCGGCTTTGCGGTGCAACCGAACAAGGCCGTGGTCGGCGCCAACGCCTTCGCTCATGAGGCGGGCATCCATCAAGACGGCGTGCTCAAGAACGCCCAGACCTACGAGATCATGACACCTGAATCGATCGGTCTCGGCCAATCGAAGCTGGTGATGGGCAAGCACTCGGGCCGCCATGCGTTTCGCGAGAAGTTACGCGAGCTCGGCTATGACGAGCTCGGCGATAACGCGATTCAAGAGTTGTTCGCGCGCTTCAAGAGCCTCGCCGACAACAAGAAGGAGATCTTCGACGAGGACATCGTCGCCTTGGTCGACGACCAAGTGGCGCGGGTCAGCGAGCATATTCGGTTCGTTTCGTTGAATATCGTGTGCAACTCCTCGGGACCGCAGGAAGCCGCGCTGGTACTCGAACTGGACGGTGAGGAAAAGTCCGCCAAGGCCACGGGCAATGGCCCGGTCGACGCGGCTTTCCAGGCGATCAAGCAGATCTTTCCGCACGAAGCGCGCCTGCAGCTCTATCAGGTGCACGCCGTGACCCAAGGCACCGACGCCCAGGCCGAGGTGACCGTACGGCTCGAAGAAGCCGGCCGCACGGTGAACGGCCAGGGCGCGCACATCGATACCATCACGGCGTCCGCACGGGCCTATGTGCACGCCTTGAACAAGCTCTTGACCAAGCGGCAGAAGACCGCGCCGGCGGCGCTCTCGGCATGAGCGCGCGCCCTAAACGAATTGCGGCCATGGAGACCGGGACCCGATCACGTTCGATCGCAATCGGGGCAACGCTTTGAACGGGTGGGGGTAAATACACGCCGATGTTCTCCAAACTGACCGGATTTTTATCCGCTGACATGGCGATCGATCTCGGGACCGCCAACACGCTGGTCTACGTCAAGGGCCAAGGCGTCGTCCTCAACGAGCCCTCCGTGGTGGCCATCGCTAATTGGCGCGGCAAGAAGCAGGTGCTGGCGGTGGGCGAGGAAGCCAAGCTGATGCTGGGGCGCACGCCCGGCAATATCGAGGCCATTCGACCGCTGCGCGACGGCGTCATCGCCGACTTCGAGATCGCCGAGGAAATGATCAAGCACTTCATTCGCAAGGTGCATAACCGCCGCAGCTTCGCCAGCCCGCAGGTCATTGTCTGCGTGCCTTCGGGCTCCACCGCGGTCGAGCGCCGGGCGATTCAGGAATCGGCCGAAAGCGCGGGCGCGCGGCGGGTGTTCCTGATCGAGGAGCCGATGGCGGCCGCGATCGGCGCCAATCTGCCGGTGACCGAGCCGACCGGCTCCATGGTCGTGGATGTCGGCGGCGGCACCACCGAGGTCGCTGTGCTCTCGCTCGGCGGCATCGTCTATTCGCGCTCCGTGCGGGTTGGCGGCGACAAGATGGACGAGAGCATCATCGCCTATGTCCGGCGCAACCATAATCTGCTGCTCGGCGAATCGAGCGCCGAGCGCATCAAGCAGAGCATCGGCACGGCCTGCCCACCCGAGGATGGCAGCGGTTTGACGCTGGATATCAAGGGCCGCGACCTGATGAACGGCGTGCCGAAGGAGATCGTCATCACCCAGCGGCAGATCGCCGAGGCCCTGGCCGAGCCGGTGGGCGCGATTATCGACGCGGTCAAGGTCGCCCTGGAAAACACCGCACCCGAGTTGGCCGCCGATATCGTCGACAAGGGCATCGTCCTGACCGGCGGCGGCGCGCTGTTGGGCAACCTCGATTACGTGCTGCGCCACGCCACGGGCCTACCCGTCTCGATCGCCGACGAGCCATTGTCCTGCGTCGCGATCGGCACCGGGCGCTGTCTCGAGGAAATGAAGACGCTCAAGCACGTATTGCACGAGACGTATTGATCGATCCTGACGGGCTCTGCCCGTCACTGATGCGGGCGCTCCCTTCAACCCGTTGGAGCGCGTGGGGGATTAATTGAGGGCCGACCGGGGTCGCGCGTTGGTGCTGGCGGTGCCGCTCAGGGCGCTGCTCCAGCGTTTTGCCTTCGGTCTTCTGGCTGCCACGGCGATCACGCTGATGGTCCTTAGCCGGGCCGAGCCCGAGCTCATCGAGCGGCTGCGTACCGGCATTACCGATGCCAGCGCGCCGATCCTGCAATTCTTTTCCCAACCGGCGGCGTCGGTGGCTTCGGCCCTAGACGAGATCGACGCCGTCATGGCGGTTCACGAGGAAAACGCGGCGCTGCGCGATCGGAACGCGCGCTTGCTCAAATGGCAGGCCGTGGCCCAGCAGCTGGCGCACGAGAACGAAGTGCTGCAGGGCATGCTGAACGTCGTGCCCGACCCCCGCGCCACCTTCGTCACGGCGCGCGTGATCGGCGATTCCGGCGGCCCCTTCGTGCGCACCGCGCTGATCAATGCCGGCGCGGCCCACGGCGCGCGCAAGGGTCTCGCGGTGATCAATGGCGAGGGTCTGATCGGGCGGATCGTCGAGGCCGGTGAGCGCAGCGCGCGCATCCTGCTGCTGACCGACTTGAACTCGCGTATTCCGGTGGTGATGGAAGCGAGCCGGGACCGGGCCATCCTGGCCGGCGACAATACGCCGCGGCCAAGGCTGGAGTTTCTGGCGGTCGATTCCCGCGCCGGGGTCGGCGATCGCGTGGTCACCTCGGGCGAGGGCGGCTTGTTTCCGCCGGGCCTGCCGGTCGGCATCGTCTCCTCGGTCCGGGAGGACGGCGTATTGGTCCAGCCTTTCGTCGATTGGGATCGGTTGGAATATGTCAGCGTGCTCGACTACACCTTGCCGGGCGTGCTGCCCTCCACGCGCCGCGCCGAGCGCGTGGGGAGTCTCCGATGAGCGCTGTCTGGATCCAGCGCGTCGATACCTTCCTCCGTGGTCTGACGCCGGCCACCCTGATCCTGCTTCTGGTCTTCGTTGGCGCCGTGCCCTGGCACTTGCCGGGCCTCGCGCCGGTGACCCCGGCCTTTCCCTTGATCGCGGTCTATTATTGGAGCATCTACCGTCCGGACAAGCTGCCCTTTGCCGCCACCTTCGCCCTTGGCCTGTTCCACGATTTGTTGACCGGGACGCCGATCGGCTTGACCGCGCTCGTGTTGCTGCTGGTCCAGGGTATCGTCAACTCGCAACGGGTGTTTTTCCACAACAAGCCCTTTCTGGTGGTCTGGTGGGGCTTCACCTTGCTCGTGCCGGTTGCCGCGCTGACCAGTTGGGTGATCGGCTCGATCTTCCTGGGCGCCATGGTGCCGCCCCTGCCGATCATCGTGCAGGCGGCGCTGACCATCCTGCTCTACCCGGTGTTGGCGGGCGTGTTCAGCCAGATTCAATTCCATTTCATGCAGCGGCTCTGAAATGCAGAAAAGCGACAGCGGCCGCACCAAGCTGTTTACCCGCCGTGCGCTGATCATGGGCGGGGCGCAAGCGTTGCTCCTCGGCGGCCTCGCGGGTCGCATGTATCAGCTGCAGGTGGTCGACTCCGACCGCTACAAAATGCTGGCGGAAGAGAATCGCATCAACATGCAGCTGCTGCCGCCGCCGCGGGGCCGCATCTACGACCGCTTCGGTCTGCCCCTCGCGGTCAACCAGCTCGACTATCGTCTGGTGATCGTGCCGGAACAGACGCACAGCCTTGACGAGACGCTGGAGTCGCTGCAGACGCTGGTTTCGATCGACAGCCACGATCGCGAGCGGATCGCCCGCGAAGTCAAGCGAAAACGGAGCTTCGTGCCGATTACCGTGCGCGAGAACCTGACCTGGGAGGAGGTCTCGCGCGTCGAGGTTCACGCGCCCGACCTGCCCGGCGTCTTCATCGACGTGGGCCAAAGCCGGCACTACCGGTATGGCGGGTTAGCCGCCCATGTCATCGGCTATGTCGGCGCGGTCTCCGAGTCCGAGCTCAAGGGCGATGCGGTCTTGGCCTTGCCCGGCTTCCAGATCGGCAAGAACGGCGTCGAGAAGGCGTTCGAGCGTGCGTTGCGCGGCAAGGCCGGATCGCGCCAGGTCGAGGTCAATGCTTACGGCCGCATCATTCGCGAGTTGACCCGCCGGGACGGCCAGCCCGGCGACGACCATATCCTGACCATCGACATGGGGCTCCAAGAGTACGCCAGCGCGCGGCTGGGCGGCGAAAGCGCGGCCGCGGTGGTGCTCGACGTGCACACCGGCGAGGTGTTGGCCATGGTGTCGGTGCCGAGTTTCGATCCCAACCAGTTCGCCACCGGGCTGAGCCGCGCCGCCTGGAAGAAACTGATCGACAACCCACGGTTCCCGCTGACCAACAAGGTGATCGCCGGCCAGTATTCGCCGGGCTCGACCTTCAAGATCGTGGTCGCCTTGGCGGCGCTGGCGAGCGGCGAGCTCGGCCCCGGGTTTGAGGCCTTTTGCCCGGGCTATCTGACGCTCGGCAACCGCCGCTTCCATTGCTGGCGCAAGAACGGGCACGGCCGGCTCGCCATGATCGACGGCCTCGCCCGCTCGTGCGACGTTTATTTTTACGAAGTGGCGCGGCGCGTCGGCGTGGACCGCATCGCGGCCATGGCGCGGCGCTTCGGTTTCGGCGAGCCGCTCGGCCTGGAGCTGCCCGGCGAGCGCGCCGGCCTGGTGCCGACCCGGGACTGGAAGCTGGCGACCCATGGCGAATCCTGGCAGAAGGGCGAAACCCTGATCATCGGTATCGGCCAGGGCTTTCTGCTGAGCACACCGCTGCAACTCGCGGTCATGGCCGCGCGGGTGGCCAATGGCGGCGTCGCCGTCAGACCCACGCTGGTGCGCGAGATTCAGCGCGGCGGAGACCGGGCCCGGGCGCCGCGCGAGGCGTTCCCCAGCATGGCCCTGTCGCCGGCTCACCTGGCGGTGGTGCAGGCCGGCATGAAGCGGGTCACCAACCATCCGCGGGGCACCGCTTTTCGGGCCCGTATCGAGGAGCCGGAGCTGGCCATGGCCGGCAAGACCGGCAGCGTGCAGGTCCGGCGCATCTCCAAGCGCGAGCGCGAGACCGGCGTGATCAAGAACGAGGACAAGCCCTGGGAGGAGCGCGACCACGCGCTGTTCGTCGGCTACGCGCCGGTGGGCGCGCCGCGCTACGCGGTCGCCGTGGTGGTGGAACATGGCGGCGGCGGCTCCAAGGCGGCGGCGCCGGTGGCGCGCGATATTTTGCGCGAGGTGCAGCTGCGCGATCCGGCGCGGCGCGGCCGCGGCCAGTCCGTCGCGTTTCGGCCGCGCGAGAGCTGAAATAAGGACCGGGCCATGCCGCGCACGCTCGAGCTGAACCGGCCGCAGATGGGCCTTCTCGAGAAGGCATTGCGCATCAATTGGATGCTGGTGCTGCTGATCTGCGTTCCGGCCGCGATCGGGGTCGCCATGCTCTATTCGGCGGCCGGCGGCGATTTGCAGCCCTGGGCCTCGCGCCAGATCATCCGCTTCGGCATCGGCGCGGCGCTGATGTTCATCGTGGCGCTGGTCGACATCCGCTCTTGGATGCGCGCCAGTTACGTCATTTACGCCTTGGCGCTGGTGCTGCTGGCCGGCGTCGAGGTGTTGGGCGCCACCGTGATGGGCGCGCAGCGCTGGGTCGATCTCGGCGTCCTGCAGCTGCAGCCCTCCGAGATCATGAAGGTCGCCCTGGTGATGGCGCTGGCGCGCTACTTTCACGGCGTCACGCTCGAGGACATGCGCCGGGTCACCGTGCTGATCCCGCCGATCCTGCTCATCCTGGCGCCGGTCGGGTTGGTGCTGCGCCAGCCCGACCTGGGCACGGCGGCGCTGCTTGCCATCTCCGGCACGGCGATGCTGTTTCTTGCCGGGGTCCGGCTCTGGACCGTAGGGCTGGCGATCGGCGGCTTGCTCGCCGCCGTGCCGATCGCCTGGCAGTTCCTGCACGAGTACCAGAAAACCCGGATCTTGACCTTTCTCGATCCCGAGACCGATCCGCTCGGCGCCGGCTATCACATCCTGCAATCGAAAATCGCGCTGGGCTCCGGCGGCATCTTCGGCAAGGGCTTTCTGCAAGGCACCCAGAGCCATCTCAACTTCCTGCCCGAGAAGCAGACCGATTTTATTTTCACCATGCTGGCCGAGGAGCAGGGCTTGGTCGGCGGGCTCGGCCTGCTCGTGCTCTATCTCGCGCTGATCGTCTACGGCATCGCTATCTCGCTGCGCTCGGCGAGCGCCTTCGGCCGCCTTCTCGGCATGGGCGTGGTGACCACTTTCTTCCTCTATGTTTTTATCAACGTGGCCATGGTGATGGGCGTCATTCCGGTGGTCGGCGTGCCGCTGCCGCTGATCTCCTACGGCGGCAGCGCCATGCTGACCCTGATGTTCGGCTTCGGGCTGCTGCTCAACATCCATATCCACTACGACGTCCACATCGGCCGCCGCGCCAGCTTGCGCGAGTAGGCCCGCGCGCGCCGGGGCCCGCGGGCCGCGGGCAGTCCGGTTGACAAAGCCGGCCCGCTTTGCGATATCCGCCGTCGGGGGCGCATAGCTCAGTTGGCAGAGCAGCTGACTCTTAATCAGCGGGTCCAAGGTTCGAGTCCTTGTGCGCCCACCACTTCCCGATAAGATCCCGCTAGCTCGTGACGCCGCCGGCGCGGACAGCCCGGGACTGTCCGCGTGGGCGTTTCGAGGCTTTTGCGTTAGAGTCCACCTTGCACTCTCCTCGGGCGC
>JAUVWK010000016.1 GCA_030604165.1 Alphaproteobacteria bacterium
ACGCGGAAAACCAGTCCGCGACCGACCAGTCCGAGGACCAAAACGAAGGCCAACCCGGCTCGGCCCATGGCGGCGAGCAAATGGAGGGCGAAAGCGCCACCGATGCCGAGGCGCAGATCGGCGACGACGCGGATGCGGCCGAGATGTCGGATGCCGACGCCGATGCGACCATCGGACAGGGCGACGACGACGCCGACCAGGGCGGGCGCCGGCGCATGCATCCCGGGGGCGGCCCGAACGCGGGCCAGGAGCCCGCCTACAAGGCGTTCACATCCGAATTCGACGAGATCGTGAACGCCGACGATCTCTGCGACGCCGAGGAGCTAGGCCGTCTGCGTCAACAGCTCGACCAGCACCTGGCCCAGCTCCAGGGGGTGATCGCGCGTTTGGCCAACCGGCTGCAACGCCGCCTGCTGGCGCGCCAGGTGCGGGCCTGGGACTTCGACCTGGAGGAAGGCATTCTGGATGCCGCGCGGCTCGCCCGCGTGGTCGCCAACCCGCTCCATGCGCTCTCCTACAAGCAGGAAAAAGAGACTGACTTCCGCGACACCGTGGTCACCCTGCTGATCGACAATTCGGGCTCGATGCGCGGCCGGCCGATCATGGTCGCGGCGATGAGCGCCGACATCCTGGCGCGCACCTTGGAGCGCTGCGGCGTGAAGGTCGAGGTGGTGGGCTTCACCACCCGCGCCTGGAAGGGCGGCCAGGCGCGCGAACGCTGGTTGGCCGAGGGCCGGCCGCGCAACCCGGGACGGCTCAACGATCTGCGTCATATCGTCTACAAGCGGGCCGACGAGCCCTGGCGGCGGGCGCGGCGCAGCCTCGGCCTGATGCTGCGCGAGGGCCTGCTCAAGGAAAACATCGACGGCGAAGCGCTGCTGTGGGCGCACGAACGCCTCTTGGGACGGCGCGAGGAGCGCCGCATATTGATGGTCATCTCCGACGGCGCGCCGGTCGACGACAGCACGCTTTCGGTCAATCCGCGCAACTATTTGGAGCGCCACCTGCGCAACGTGATCCAGTGGATCGAGGCCTACTCGCCGGTGCAGCTTCTGGCCGTCGGTATCGGCCATGACGTGACCCGTTATTACGACCGCGCGGTGACGATCACCGATGCCGAACAGCTCGGCGGCACCATGACCGAGAAGCTCGCCGAACTATTCGACGAGGAGCCGCCCGTCCCCGGGGCCTTCGCCCGCCAGCGCCGCGCCGGTTAGCGCCTTTTCCCTCGCGTGAAATTGCACCGCCCCTCTTATGACAGGTTGGCGGCGAGGAAGGCCAGCGTGCGCCGCCAGGCCAGCGCCGCGTCGTCGGCGTCGTAACGCGCCTGGGTCGGGTTGGCGAAGGCGTGGTCGGCCTCGTACCAGTGGGACTCGTAGACCTTTCCGGCCGCGCGTAGTTCGCGTTCGAACCCTGCGACCATGTCCCGATTGATCCAGCGGTCCCGGGTGGCGAAATGGCCGAGCACGGGCCCCTTGAGCGCGGCCAGCGTAGCGGCCGTCTTGGCCACGTTGCCGTAATAGACCACGGTGGCGTCGACCGGCTCGGCGAGGGCGGCGTTGAGCGACCAACCGCCGCCGAAGCACCAGCCGATGGTGGCGAGCTTGCCGGTGCTCTTGTCGTGGCCCCTGAGCCAGCGCAGCCAGGAGGCGACCGTGTCGGTGGCGGCCGCCGGTTCGACGGCGCGTGTCAGGCTCCGCGCCACCTCGGGCTCCGCCGTCGCCCGGCCGTCATAGAGATCGATGGCAAGCGCCAGATAGCCCGCGTCGGCGAGCGAGGCGGCGACCGACTTGACCTGATCGTTGAGACCCCACCACTCGTGGACCAGCATGACGCCGGGCGCCGGTGTTTGCGCCGGCAAGGCGAGCGCCGCCTGCACCGTGCGCCCGCCGCCGGTGGCAAGCGTGACGGTCTCGAGCGTCGCCGCGGCGGCGCGGGCCAGCCGGGGGTCGGCGAGCAGCGCCGCCAAGGGCAGCCCCGCGAGGCCGAACAGAATTTGCCGACGTGCGATTGCCATGACCGGACTTTCCCTCCGCTGTGGGCCCGACGGAACCTCGAAGGACCGTGCAATATTGCCGCCGATACGCTAACAGGATGGCGGAAATGGACCAATTCAACTGCCCGTGAGCAAGCCTTGACCGCCGCCGCCCGCGCGCTGACCGCCGCAATTGTCGTTGTCGCGCTTGTCTTGATGGCGCCCGCGCTCGTCGCATCGGCCGGCGCCGAGCCGATCGACATCGCCGCGCGGTCAGTCGCGCTCGACAGCGAGGATCCGAGCCGCACCCGGCTCGGCCAACTGATCTATCGCGGCGGTCTTGCCCTGCGCTCGTCCGACGACCGCCTCGGCGGTCTCTCGGCGCTGCTGATCAGCGACGACGGCCGCCGCCTGATCGCGACCACCGACCGGGGCCGATGGTTCACCGCCACGCTGCGCTATGACGCGGCGGGCCGACTGGCCGGGATCGCCGAGGCCCACTTGGCGCCGATGACGGGCGCGAGCGGCAAGCGGCTGCGCGGTCGGATGCGCGACGCGGAAGCCTTGGCGCTGACGTCCGGCGGGGCGTTGCTCGTCGGCCTCGAGCAAAAACATCGCATCTTGCGCTATTCGCCGCCCGCCGGCGTGGCCATTTTCGAACTCGACGCCGACGCGCTTGCGCAACTGCAGCCCCAAATCGTCGCCCGGCCGCAAGGACTCAAGGGAAGAGACGCCAATCAAGGGGTCGAGGCGCTGGCAACGCTGGCGGATGGTCGCGTGCTGGCCATCGCCGAGGGCGATACCGACAACGACGCGCCGACCCCTGGCTGGCTCTTCGACGGCGACCGGGAGCTCGGCCGGTTGGGCTATGCGCGCGCGCATTTCTTCCGCGCCACCGGCGCGACGCGGCTGCCGGGCGGCGACCTGCTTGTGGTGGAGCGACGCTTCACTATATTCGGCGGTTTTTCAGCGCTGATCCGACGCATCGCGGCACCCACGATCCAGCCCGGCGCGCCGCTCAACGGGCCCGTCATCGGCGAGCTCGTCTGGCCGGCCACGGTGGACAATATGGAGGGTATCGCGGCGCGGCGCGACGGCACCGGCGAAACCCTGATTTACCTGATTTCCGACGACAACTTCCGCTCGTTCCAGCGCACTCTGCTGCTCATGTTCGCGCTGGCGGACGGCGCGGCCGAGTAACGCGTTTTCGCGCCTTGATATTCTAGCTTTTCTTGCTCACGGCAGCGGACCTGACGGTCCGCACCTGCGCAGGCGCGCCGGATAACCGGCGGGCCGCGGTCGCGGCCTGAAGCGATGCCACGGATTCGTGAATTGCTCTACTAATCCGTGCCGAACAGCCGGTCGCCGGCATCGCCCAGCCCCGGCACGATGTAGGATTTTTCGTTGAGGCATTCGTCCAGCGCCGCGGCCCAGACTTGCACGCTGGAGTGCGCCGCGTTGAAGGCGCGCATGCCCTCGGGCGCCGCCACCATGGCCATGAAGCGGATGCGCGAATCTGGCACGCCGTATTTGTTGAGCACGTCCACGGCGTAGGCGGCGGAGTAGCCGGTCGCCAACATGGGGTCGACCAGAATGAAGACGCGCTCCTTGTGCTCCGGCAAGCGCACGTAATACTCCACCGGCCGGGTGGTCTCGGGGTCGCGGTAGAGCCCGATATGTCCCATCGGCGCGGTCGGCAGCAGGTCGACCAGACCCTCCGCCATGCCAAGGCCGGCGCGCAAGACGGGCACGATAGCCGGCTTGTGACCGCGCAGGATTGGCGCATCCATGGTGGTGATCGGCGTTTCGATGGGCGTGGTCGTCATGTCCAGCTTGCGCGTGATCTCATAGCCGATGAGCAGCGCCATTTCGCGCAACAAGGCGCGGAAATGGCTGGTCGGCGTGCTTTTCTCGCGCAGGTGGCTCAGCTTGTGCAGGACGAGCGGGTGATCGACGATGTGCAGATTGGGAAACTCGCTGGCATCGTTCATGGCCGGCCTTCCGTCTGGGGGGGCACATAGAGTGTCGGCACGACATGGGGCATGAGCAGGCGGAAGGGCACCAGCAGGGTCGCCGCCATGGCGAACTTGATGGCGAAATCGCCGAGCCCCCAGGTGACCCAGGGCAGGCCGGTGAAGGCGAAGGCGGCGCTGAAGAAGATCGCCGTATCCAAGGCCGAGGCCGAGAGCGAGGACGCCAGCGGCGCCCGCCACCAGGTCAGCCGCCGCAAGCGGTCGAACATGGTTATGTCGAGCATCTGCGCGCAGATGAAGGCAAAGCCCGAGGCCAGCGCGATACGCACCGCCGGCATCGCGTCGAGGCCCGCCTGGAGCGACAGCAGCACCGACAAGCCCATCCCGAACGGGAAGCCGATAGAGGCGACGAGGCGGGTCTTCGCGGGGCCGTAAGCCCGGTTGGTCAGGTCGGCCACCAGGAAGGTCACCGGATAGGTGAAGGCCCCCCAGGTCAACCAGTCGTTGATCGGGACCTGCACGACCACGTTGGAGACGGCGATCACGACCACCATCGCCAAAACGGGCAACCACAGTTGTTTGATGAGAGTATCGCGCGCCGAACTCATCGCTTGCGACTATAGGGCGCGGCGCCGGTCGCGCCAATCGGATTCGGCCGGGTGGCCTGCCCTGCTGCGGCTGCGCGCCGCGGCAGGTGGATCGAGGGCGGGCTCAGCCGGTGCCGGCCTCGGCCGCCGCGCGGGCGCGCTTGATCTTGCGCTTGATCCGCCGTGCCTCGAGCGAGAGCACACGATCGGAGGCGCTGAGCAAATAGGCGTCGAGGCCGCCGCGATGCTCCACGGAGCGAATCGCATGGGTCGTGATCCGGAGCTTGACCGTGTGCCCCAGCGCGTCGCTGAGCAACGCCTTTTGCTGTAGGTTGGGCAGAAAGCGCCGCCGGGTCCGGTTGTTGGCGTGGCTGACGTTGTTGCCGGCCTGGACGGCCTTGCCGGTGAGTTCGCAGCGCCGCGCCATGTCTCGCTCCTCGTCGCAAAAACGCCGCGCTCGCCGTGTTGCGCGGGCCGCCCGAATGCGGGCGCATCTTTAGGCCGAACGCGGCCCTTCGTCAAGACCGCGCCGAGCGCTTCCGGCCGCCGACCGCCGTGCCTAGGAACACCTCCTGGAGCTGGCGCGCGGCCGTGCCCGGGGTGATTTCGCCGGCGGCGACCGCGCCCTCCAGGCGCGTGGCCAGCGCCGCGACGGCGGCGTTTTCCTTGAGCGCGGCGGTCAGGCCGTCGCGCAGCTCGCTCCACATCCAGGCCTGCGCCTGGGCCGCGCGCCGGCGCGCCAGCTCGCCCGACGCCTCGAAGGCCTCGCGGTGCGCCTCGATGGCGCGCCACACGGCCTCCAGGCCGCTTCCTTCCAGGGCCGAGCAGGCCATGACCCGGGGCCGCCAGTGCTTGGAGACGGGCCTGAGCAGGCCGAGCGCGGCGCGGTAATCGGCCTCGGCGCGCGCGGCGGCCGCGGCCAGCGCGCCATCCGCCTTGGTCACCACGACCAGATCGGCGAGCTCCACATTGCCGCGCTTGATGCCCTGCAAATCGTCGCCGCCGCCGGGCTGCACCAGCAGCATGAACAGGTCGGTCATCTCGGCCACCGCGGCCTCCGACTGACCGACGCCCACGGTCTCGATCAAGACCACGGCGAAGCCGGCGGCCTCGCAGGCGAGCATGGCCTCGCGGGTGCGGCGCGCCACGCCGCCGGGCGCGCCGCCCGCGGGCGAGGGCCGGATGAAGGCGGCCGGCTCCCGCGCCAGCCGCTCCATGCGGGTCTTGTCGCCGAGAATCGAGCCCCCCGAGCGCGCGCTCGAAGGATCGACCGCGAGCACGGCGAGGCTGCGGCCCGCGGCGATCAGAGTCAGCCCGAAGGCCTCGATGAAGCTCGATTTTCCGACGCCGGGCGGACCCGAGATGCCGACCCGGATGCTGCCCCCGGTGGCGGGCAGGAGCGCCTCCAACAGGGCCTCGGCTTCGACGCGGTGGTCGGGCCGGGTGGATTCGATCAGGGTGATGGCGCGGGCCAGGGCGCGCCGGTCGCCGCGCATGATTTGGGCCGCGCTCGGGGGCGCGGCACGCGCCCTGCCCTTGCTCGTGGCGGTCATGGCGCGGATGCTATCAGAGACGCTTGCAAGCGTCTCCCCGAGGGGCGCCTAATCGGGCCCATGACCGCGACCATGACCACGACCATGACCGTTGACGATGTTCTGGCGCGCCTGGCGGTGGCGGCGCGGCCCGAGAATTTGCCCGGCATGGCGCGCTATGGCATCGACACCAGCAACGCCTATGGCGTCGCCGTGCCGGTTTTGCGCCGCCTCGCCAAGGAGATCGGCCGCGACCATGCGCTGGCGGACGCGCTGTGGCAAAGCGGCGCCCACGAGGCGCGCCTTCTGGCCAGCATGATCGCCGACCCCAAACAGGTGAGCCGCGCGCAGGCCGAGGCCTGGGCCGGCGATTTCGGCTCGTGGGATCTCTGCGACCAGTGCTGCCTCAATCTCTTTCGCAAGACCGCGTTCGCGCCCGCGCTGATCGAAGACTGGCGCACGCGCGAGGCGGAATTCGTCAAGCGCGCCGCCTTCGCGCTCATCGCGACGCTCGCCGTGCACGACAAGAAGGCCGGCGACGAAGCCTTTCTCGCCTACCTGCCGGCGCTGGCGGAGGCCGCGGACGACGAGCGTAATTTCGTCAAGAAGGCGGTCAATTGGGCGCTGCGCCAGATCGGCAAGCGCAACCGCGCGCTCAACGCCGCCGCCATCGAGACGGCGGAGCGCATCGCCACGCGCGGCAGCAAGGCGGGCCGCTGGATCGCCAAGGACGCGCTCCGCGAACTCACCGGCGAGGCGGCGCATAAACGCCTCAAGGGCTAGCGCATTTCAAATTCGAACGGAGCCCGTGCGAGTCAGCCAAAATGACCATTGTCTGGATGCGGGTAATCTGCGACGATTTTCGTTCGGTACACAATTCCTGAAAAACGGGAGATCGGCGATGAAAGCTAAGGGAGGCTTGCTACTCGCGGCTCTTGGGGTATTGGCTCTGCCCCTGAGCGCGGTCGCGGACGCACCGAGCCCTACGGTCCTGGCAAACACCTGCTTCTCGTGCCACGGCACCGACGGCAAAAGCGCCGGCGCGATGCCTTCGCTGGCCGGAAAGTCGGCCAGCGAAATCGCGCAGCGCTTGCGAGAGTTCCGTGCCGACGAACGCGAGAACACCGTTATGGGTCGCATCGCCAAGGGCTTTTCCGACGCGGAAATCGAAGCCTTGGCCGCTCAACTCGGCAGCAAATAGGGGGCCGCGATGAAAAAGATCGACCGCAGAACCTTCACCAAACTGGCGGGCGCCGCCGGCGTGGCCTTCTCCTTGCCGGCGGGCGCCGGGGTCGCGTTGGGCAAGAGCCCTCGGGTCGTCGTGATCGGCGGCGGCTTCGGCGGCGCCACGGCCGCCAAATATTTGCGCCGCTTCGATGCCGGGATCGACGTCACCCTGATCGAGCCGAGCAAGGCGTTCGTCACCTGCCCCTTCAGCAATACCGTCATCGGCGGCCTCAACACCATGGCGCGGATTACCCACAGCTACGATGGCTTGCGCGCCCATGGCGTCACGATCGTGCACGACCGGGCCACCGGCATCGACGCGGCCAAGAAATCCGTCAGCCTGGCGAACGGCGGCGATGTCGGCTACGACCGGCTCATCGTTTCTCCGGGCATCGGCTTTCGCTGGGGGGCGATCGAGGGCTACGACGCGGCAACCAGCCAGACGATGGCCCATGCCTGGCAAGCGGGGCCGCAGACCGTCCTGTTGCAGCAACAGCTTGCGGCCATGCCGGACGGCGGCGTCTTTATCATTTCCCCGCCGGTCAATCCGTTCCGCTGCCCGCCCGGACCCGGCGAACGGATCAGCCTGGTCGCCAACTACTTCAAGCAACACAAGCCGCGGGCCAAGATTCTGGTGCTCGACCCGAAGGAGAAGTTTTCCAAGCAGGGCCTGTTCAAGGAAGGCTGGGCCGCCCTGTACGGCGACATGATCGAGTACCGCAATGCCAGCAACGACGGCACGGTTGTCAGAGTCGATGCGGCGAACATGACGCTGCATACCGACTTCGAGCAGCATAAGGGCGACGTCATCAATTTCATCCCGCCGCAGCAGGCCGGGGAGATCGCCCAGCTCGCCGGGCTCGCCAACGACAGCGGCTGGTGCCCGGTCGACCAGCAGACCTTCGAATCGTCGATGCATCCGAATATCCACGTCATCGGCGACGCCAGTATCGCCTCGCCGATGCCCAAGTCGGGCTTTTCGGCCAGCAACCAGGCCAAGGCGGTCGCGGCCGCGGTGGCCAATCTGCTCAAGGGCGAAGCGCCCGGCACGCCGAAGTTCGTCAACACCTGCTACAGCCTGGTGGCGCCGGACTATGGCATTTCGGTCGCCATGGTCTACGACTTCGCCGACGGCAAGATCGTCAAGGTCAAGGGCTCGGGCGGCCTGAGCCCGTCGGGCGCGTCGGCCGAATTTCACAAGAAAGAGGCTAATTTCGCGCGCGGCTGGTACGACAGCATCGCGCAGGATATTTGGGGCTAGGGGCAAGGCGCTCCGGCCCGCCGGACGATAGGGCCCGGTTGGCGCCTCGCCAGCCGGGCCCGCCGGCATATTCGAGGGTGAGCTCGCCGACGGCATGGCAGAGATTCCCATCACGACCCTGGTGGCCGCCGTGGGGTTCGGTGCCGGGATGGTTCTCGGCGCCACGGCGCAACGCACCAATTTCTGCACCATGGGCGCCATTTCCGACGCCGTGCTGATGGGCGACTATCGCCGCTTGCGGGCCTGGCTTCTGGCCATCGCGCTCGCCCTGCTCGGCAGTCAGGCGTTGCACAGCGCCGGCGTCGTAGACCTTTATCAATCGATCTATCTGAGCCCCAATCTCGGCTGGCTGGGGGCCATCGTCGGCGGCCTGTTGTTCGGCTTCGGCATGACCTTGGCCGGGGGCTGCGGCTACCGCAACCTGGTGCGCCTTGGCGCCGGCAATCTCAAATCGCTGGTCGTGCTTCTGGTGCTTGGGATCGCCGCGGCCATGACCCTCGGCGGCCTGTTCGCGCTGGTGCGGATCTGGGTTTTCGAGCCGACCAACGTGGGCCTCGGCGGCGCGGCCGAACCGATCCCGCAAGGCATCGTCGATTTGCTTGCCGCGCTGTTCGGCACCGAGCCGGCTGCGCTGCGCTGGGCCGTGGTTGGCCTGGTCGCGGCCGGCCTGTTGTGGTTTGCGCTCAAGGACAAGGGGTTTCGCAGCTCCGCGCCGAACCTCGCCGCCGGCGCGATCGTCGGGCTTTCGATCCCGCTGGGCTGGCTGATCACCGGGGTTCTCGGCGCCGACGATTTCGAGCCCGTGCCGCTGGTCTCGTTCAGCTTCATCGCGCCGCTCGGTCACAGCCTGCAATATCTGATGACCTTCACCGGCGCGACCATCAGCTTCGGCGTCGCCACCGTCGGCGGGGTGATCGTCGGGGCCTTCCTGGCGGCGCTCGCGGCGCGGGAATTGCGGCTCGAGAGCTTCGCGGACACGGCCGATTTCAAGCGTCATCTGAGCGGCGGCGCGCTGATGGGCTGCGGCGGGGTTCTGGCGCTTGGCTGCACCATCGGACAAGGCGTCAGCGGTATGTCGACCCTGGCGCTCGGCTCCGTGCTGGCCTGGCTTGCCATCATCGCCGGCGGTGTCTATGGCATAAGATACCTGGAGACGGGCAGCTTGCGCGGCGCCCTCGGCGCCCTCTTCCGGCGCGCTTGACCCGGGCCGGCGCGAGCCCAAATACCAAGGGGCGGTGGTAATGGATTTGACACGACGCGAAGCTCTGGCAGGCGGCGCCGCCTTGCTGACCGTTGGCGGCGCGGCGTTGACGGCGCCGCCGGCGTGGGCGGAGTTCGCCGACGCCCGCGCCGCCATGAAGGCCGTTTTGGGCGACGCCCAACCCCAGACCGGCCGCGTCGCCTTGCAACTGGCGAAGATTGTCGAGGATGGCGGCAGCGTGCCGATCGCGGTCTCGGTCGCTAGCCCCATGACGGCGGCCGACCACGTCGCGCGCCTTCATCTTTTCCCGGACAAGAACCCGACGCCGTTCGCGGCCACCTTCCGCCTGGGCCCGCGCTGCGGCAAGGCGGCGGTCTCGACCCGCATTCGCCTCGGCGAAAGTCAGACGGTATTCGCCGTCGCCGAGCTCAGCGACGGCTCCACCTGGATGGCCGCGTCCGACGTGGTTGTCACCGTCGGCGGTTGTGGCGGAATTATCGACGAGGCGGAGACCGTGACGCCCGTCAAGACGCGCATCAAGGTGCCCGAGAGCGCCCAAAGCGGCAAAGTCATCCAGATCAAGACGATGGTCACGCATCCGATGGAATCCGGCCACCGCACCGACGCGGCGGGCGCGCCGGTGCCACGCAGGATCATCAACCGCTTCGCCTGCCTGTATGATGGCGAGGAGGTGTTCGGCGCGGACTTCCACCCCTCGATCGCGGCGAATCCCACCTTGTTCTTTCATCTCGTGGCGAGCCATTCCGGCACACTGACCATGGAATGGCTCGACGACGACGGCTCGGTCTATCGCGAGCAAGCCGAGATCGCGGTCGGCTAAGACGTTTCAAGTTCGAACAGCTCCTCGGGAGGGCGTGTCGATGCAGAAGGTGTTGACGAGTTTGGCCGACGCGGTTGGGCTCATCAAGGACGGCGACCTGGTGACCTTGGGCGGCGCGACCTTTCACCGCGCGCCGATGGAGGTCGTGCGGGAAATGGTCCGCCAGGGCAGAAAGGAGCTGATCCTGGTGGACCGCGAACCGGCGATAGATTTCGACCTTTTGATCGGCGCCGGTTGCGTGGCCAAGGTTCGCGCCGGCATGCTCGCCTTCGAGCTGTTCGGCTTCGCGCCAAACTTTAGAAAAAAGTCGGAAGCCGGTGAAATTATTACCAAAGAAGGCGCCTGCCAACCGATCATCGCCGGCTTTCGCGCCGCCGCCATGGGCCTGCCCTCGCTGCCCGTGAAGGGCATGCTGGGCTCGGACTTGCTGGAGATCAGCGAGATCATCGGCAGCCAGAAGCCGATGACGGACCCGTTTACCGGCGAGCCGATGATCGCGGTGCGGGCGATCGAGCCGGATGTCGCGGTGATCCACGTCCAGAAGGCCGATGAATACGGCAACGCGCGGATCGAGGGGCCGTTCTACGAGGACGTCATCAAGGCCAAGGCGGCGAAGACCGTGGTGGTCACCGCGGAAGAGATCATCCCGAGCGCCGAGTTCAGGCGGATGCCCGAGGCCACCAAGCTGCCGCACTTCATCGTCGATGCGGTGGTGCACACGCCGAAGGGCGCCTATCCCTGCTCCTGCTTCAATTACTACGAAGCCGATTACGACCACATCAAGGGCTATGTCGAAGCGACGGCCGCCGATCGCTTCGATCAATATCTGGACAGCTTCGTCTATGGGAGGGCCGGCGCGTGAGCGGGCAGATGGCTACGGCGGACCTGATGATCCATGCCATGTCATTGGAGATCCAAAATTTCGATACGGTGCTGCACGGGGTCTCTTCGCCCTTGCCGATCTTGGCCATGAGCTTGGCGCGCAAGACCCACGCGCCGGACATGACCTATATTTCAGGGGCCGAAGGAGTGGACCCGGAGATCGAGCGGATCGGCGTCTCGTCATTCGATCCTGGGATGAACCGCAATGCCGTCGCCTATTTCGGCTTGCACGAGGCCTTCGACCTGGCGCAACGCGGCGAGCTCAACGTGATGTTCCTGGCGCGGCCCAGATCGACCGCCGCGGCAACACCAATCTCAGCGTCATCGGCAGTATCGACAAGCCCAAGGTGCAACTTCCCGGCGGCGCGGCCTCCGCCTTCCTCATGCCGATCACCCCGAAGGTGGTGATCTGGGTCGCGCGGCACGCCACCCGAAGCTTCGTCGAGGAGGTCGATTTCGTCACCGGCCAGGGCTACGACAACCGCTCCGAGGAGCAGCAAAAAAACGAGACGATCATCGTCTCCAATCTCGGCGTCATGAATTTCAAGAACCCGGAGAGGGTCATGCAGATCCAGTCCTATCATCCCGGCCGCACGGTCGAGGAGATCAGGGAGCACACCAGCTTCGACCTCCCCGCGGCGGCGGATGTGTCCGAGACCCCGCTTCCCGGGGCGGACATCGTCGGGCTGATCGGCGCGATGGACCCGGACGGCGTGCGCCTGACCGAGTTCGGCTGAGGGCGCTACGCCGCGGGCCGGCCCTCGGTCGGTTATTCGACCTCGCCGTTCTCGGCCAGCTTCTGTTCCAGCGTTTGCTTGAGCTCGGCCGCCTCCTGCTGACGGCGCCACATCTCGGCATATTTGCCTGCCGCCGCGAGCAGCTCGGCGTGGCGGCCGCGCTCGACGATGCGGCCCTGCTCCAAGACCAGGATCTGGTCGGCGTCGATGATGGTCGATAGCCGATGCGCGATGATCAGGGTCGAGCGGTTTTGCGAGACCTCCCTGAGGCTCGCCTGAATCTCCTTCTCGGTCTTCGAATCGAGCGCCGAGGTGGCCTCGTCGAAAAGCAGGATCTTGGGGTTTTTGAGGATCGTGCGGGCGATGGCGACGCGCTGCTTCTCGCCGCCCGAAAGCTTGAGCCCGCGCTCGCCCACCGTGGACTCGTAGCCATCGGGCAGGGCCGCGATGAAGTCGTGGATATGGGCGAGGCGCGCGGCCTGCTCGACCTCGGCGCGGCTCGCATCGGGCCGCCCGTAGGCGATGTTGTAATAGATCGTATCGTTGAACAGCACAGTGTCCTGCGGCACGATGCCGATGGCGTCGCGCAACGAGGCCTGCTGCACGTCGCGGATGTCCTGCCCGTCGATACGCACGGCGCCGGCCTCGATATCGTAAAAGCGGAACAGGATGCGCGAAATGGTGGACTTGCCCGCCCCGCTGGCGCCGACGATGGCCACGGTGCGGCCCGGCGGCACGTCGAACGAGACGTCGTCGAGGATGATGCGCCGGCCCTCATAGGCGAAGCGCACGCGATCGAAGACGATGGCGCCCTCGCGCACCGCCAGCGGCGCGGCGTCGGGCTTGTCCTCGACCTCGGCCCCGACCGCCAACAGCTCGAACATCGCCTCCATGTCGGTCAGCGACTGCTTGATCTCGCGATAGACGAAGCCGAGGAAGTTGAGCGGGATGTAAAGCTGGATCAGGTAGGTGTTGACGAGCACGAAATCGCCGATCGTCATGGTGCCGTCGGCGACGCCGTAGCCGGCCATGATCATGATGATGGTGAGGCCCGTGGCGATGATCGCGCCCTGGCCGACATTGAGCAGCGCCAGGCTGGTCTTGCTGCTCACCGCCGCGCGCTCGTACTGCTGGCGCGACTCGTCGAAGCGCCGCGCCTCGTGCCGCTCGTTGCCGAAATATTTGACGGTCTCGTAATTGAGCAGGCTGTCGATCGCCTTGGCGTGGGCCTCGCTGTCTTTCTCGTTCATGCGCCGGCGGTATTTCAGCCGCCATTCCGTGACCCAAAGCGTAAAGGCGATGAAGCCCGCGATGGTGACGAACGTGACCGCCGCATAGGCGATGCCGTACAGCGCCCACAGGATGCCGCAGACCAGCACGACCTCGACCAGGGTCGGCAGGATGTTGAACAGCATGAAGGTGAGCAGGAATTCGATGCCCTTGACGCCGCGCTCGATGGCGCGGCTCAACGCGCCGGTGCGCCGCTCCAAATGAAAGCGCAGGCTGAGCCGGTGCAGGTGCTCGAAGACGCGCAGCGCCACCGTGCGGATGGCGCGCTCGGCGACCTTGGCGAAGACCGCGTCGCGCAACTCGCCGAAGGCCACGGTGAGCACGCGCACCAGGCCATAGGCGACGAGGAGGCCGATCGGCACGACGATCGCGTGCGCCTGCTCCGCGCCCAGAACGTCGATCGCCTGCTTGTAAAGAATCGGGACATAGACGTTGGCGACCTTGGCGCCGACCAGCAGGACCACGGCCAGCACCACGCGCCCGCGCATCTCCAGGCTCTCGGGCCAGAGATAAGGCAACAGCGTGCGGATCGTCTTCACGTGCGAGCGCCTGGGCGGCGGCGGATCCTCGCGGGCTTGGCGCGACAGGTGGACCATGGAGGCTTATACCAAGGAGCGGTGATAATGACTCATAGGGACGGCTTGCCAAGGTTTTCGGCTAGGAGCGTGCGGCGTGGCGATGCGGCGCATCGGGAGCCGTGCGCGACGCCGTCCGAAAGCGTTGGCAAGCCGCCGTTCCGGTCGCCCATGCGACCCGTCGGCGGGCGTCGGAAGGCCTTGACGATGGCCTGCATCGCCTGCGGCCCGCCTCCTACCCGACGGGCCGCATGGGCGATCCCTATGGGTCATTATCGCCGTTCTTTGGTATTACGTTTCGGGTGCGCTGCGGGACGGTGTTCGGCCGAGGCCTTAAGACATTAGGTATGTCAGGTGGCGCTCGGGATCAATCGGCGAGCGTGTCGGGATAATTCAAGATCGAACGGCACCGGCCCGCTCCCCCACCTGGAAGAAGAACCACCACCAAGACACCAAGGCACCAAGGAAGGGTCAGGCGCGCGGCCCGGCCGCGGCCTTCAAAAACGCTAGCCGCCGGCCGTGCCGATAAAGAACTGATTCTCGGATTCCGGATCGACCAGTGGTGTTTCGTCCGCGTCGCCCATCAGCCGTTTCCATTCACTTCGCAGCAGGCCGAACCAGTGCTCGGTCGCGCTGTAGCGAAAATCGATACGCCCGGTGATATCCTTGATGCCGCTACTTGCCGCGAGCGCCGGTCTGCCCGAGGCGGCCGCCTGCTGCGCCGTGACGCCGAAATAGGATTGCATGTAAGTCTCGCTGGCGTAGGTCATGGCCGCGCCGACGCTGACGCCGAGTTGCTCGCTCACGCGGCCGCCATAGGCGCCCGAGAACACCATGCGCGAGCCGTCGTGGCCATCTTCCATGAGCGCTTGGAAATAGTCTGCCGATAAACGCCACCGCGCCGAGGTTAGCTCGGCGAAGATGCCGCCCTCGAGCGTTCCATCGATGGTGCCCGTGCCGTTTAACAGACCATCCTCGCTGTCGTCGCGGCCCGGGTCGTAGGTCAAATACGAGCCGGCGGCGAAACTGCGGGTCTTGAAAATATTGACGCCGAGACCGCGCCCATGGGGCAGGAAACTCGCGCTGCGCTCGACCCGAAGGAACACGCGGTCGCGCCAGGTAATGTCGATTATCGGAAAGCCCGTCACTTCATAGTCGGTGCCGCCCTCGTAGGAAGGCGCGAGCGCGGGGCCGAGCCCGAGGATGATCTCGAAATCCTCGAGCGGGGTGCCGGCGTGAGGTTGGCGGATCCCCGGCGTCGGCAGCCGCTCCTCCGCCGCCGCCGTGTCGCCGGCGGCGGCCGCGGCCAGCGTCTGTGCCGTATGGGCGGTTTCCGGCGTGACGCGCCCAACGGCGCGCGCGATCCGCTCGGCGAAGCCCGGATAGGCGCGCGATGCCTCGGCCGCGATGATGAGACCATAGGCGGGCGCCTCGCGGGTGGCGGCGGTGACGATCTGTTCGACGAGCTGCGGATAGCGCGCGATGGCGTCGATCACGGCGGCGGTCAAGGCTTTGCTGTCGGCGCGCTTGGCGGCGATGTCGATCGCCACCGCCACGTCGCGCGGCAGCCCGGCCTGCGCGTGGACCGGCTGCGCCGCGAACCCAGCCATAAGGCAGATAACAACGAAAACAAACGCTGCCGCGAGGGCAGCCCCCCTAGTCCGATATGTCATGCAGTTCCATCTCACGTGGCGGGTCCCCCGAGCCCGTTCCGGCGGCGCCATCCTTGCCGAGGAGCGTCCCAAAGGCAAGCGGTCGCGCCAACCACGCCGGCCCGGGCGCACGACCCGCCGCCGCTTTATGGTTCGACCGCCGTGTCGGTGCGGCCGCCCCACTCGGCTCAGGAGCCGTCATAGACGGCGGCGCGCTCGTGGCCGAGCCGATGGAGCGCGAGCGCCAGCACCGCCGCGGTGATGCCGGAGCCGCAGCTGGTCACGATGGGACGCGCGAGATCCACGCCGGCGTCCTTGAAAATCGCCCGCAAGCGCGCGGGCGGCAGCACGGTCTTGTGCGCGGGATCGAGCAACGCGCCATGGGGCACGTTGCGGCTACCGGGGATATGGCCGCCGCGCAAGCCGGGCCGGGGCTCCGGCTCGGTGCCCCGGAAGCGTCCGGGCGGGCGGGCGTCGACCACCTGTTCGCGTGGCTCCGCCAGGTTGGCGCGCAGCCGCGCCAGGTCGCGCACCAGGGCGGCGTCGAAGCGGCCTGTGAAGCGGGCCGGCGCGGCGCTCGGCGGGCCGCTCTCGAGCGGCCGTCCCTCGGCCCGCCACTTCGGCAGGCCGCCGTCGAGTACCGCGACATCGTCGTGGCCGAAGACACGAAACATCCACCAGACGCGCGCGGCGCTCAACAGACCGGCGCCATCGTAGACCACGACGCGGCTGCCATTACCGATCCCGAGCGCGCCCACGCAGGCGGCGAACTCCTCCGCGCTCGGCAGCATGTGCGGCAGCTCGCTGGCGCTGTCCGCGATGGCGTCGATGTCGAAAAAGACGGCGCCCGGAAGGTGCTCGAATTCGTACTCGGCGCGCGGATCGCGCCGGTCGGCCGGCAGATACCAGGAGGCGTCCACCAGGCGCAGCGCCGTATCGCCGAGCCGCTGGGCCAGCCAAGCGGTGCTCACCAGGGCGCCGGGCTCGTCCATCGGCCGCTCGCCGCCCGTACTCAGCCGCCCGTGCTCAGTCGTCCGCAAGGGCGACAACGACGCGGCGATTGCGCTTGCCCTTGCTTTCGATCTTGCGCACCGTCACCGGGCCGATCTCGCCGGTGGTGGCGACGTGGGTGCCGCCACAGGGCTGAATGTCGACGCCCTCGATCTCCAGCAGGCGCACGCGTCCCTGGCCGGTCGGCGGCTTGACCAACATGGTGCGCACCAAATCGGGCTGCGCCGCCAGCTCGTCATCGGTGATCCAGCGCGTTTGCGCCGCGATGTCGCGGGCGATCAGCTCGTTGAGCGCGCGCTCGATCTCGGTCTTGTCGAGGCGCGCCTCCTGCAGGTCGAAATCGAGCCGCCCCTTGTCGTCGGAAAGCTGACCGCCGGTGACCGGCGCGCCGACCACGGCCGAAAGCAGGTGCAGGCAGGTGTGGATGCGCATCAGGCGGTGGCGCCGCGCCCAGTCGATCTCCGCGACCACCGCCGAGCCCGGCGTGGGCAGCGCCGCGGCCTCGTCCGGGACGTGCACCACATCGTCCTCGCCGTCGCCTTTCACGGTGTCCAGAATGGCGATGACGCGGCCGTCGTCGCCGGTAATCGCGCCGCGATCGCCCGGCTGGCCGCCGCCCCGAGGGTAGAACACCGTGCGGTCGAGCCGTATCGCGCCGGGCTCGGCGGCCACAACGCGCGCCTCGCAGGTGCGCGCATAGGCGTCGTCGCGAAACACGAGCTCGGTCATTCGCGGGCCGCCTTGGCGTCGAGCCAGCCCGGCACCGGCAGATCCTTGGAGCGCAGGAAATCGGGATTGAACAGCTTGCTTTGATAGCGCGTGCCGTAATCCGCCAGGATCGTCACGATGGTGTGGCCGGGGCCCATTTTGTTGGCGAGGCGGATCGCGCCGGCGATGTTGATGCCGCTCGAGCCGCCCAGTACGTGGCCTTCCGTGAGCAGCAGATCGAAGATGATCGGCAGCGCCTCCGCGTCCGGAATCTGGAACGGCTCGTCGATCGGCACGTCCTCGAGGTTGGCGGTAATGCGGCCTTGCCCAATGCCTTCGGTGATCGAGGAGCCCTCGGCCTTGAGTTCGCCATGCGCATAATAGCTATAGAGCGCGGCGCCCATGGGGTCGGCGATGCCGATCGCCACGTTCGGATTCTGCTCCTTGAGGTAGAGCGCGACGCCGGCCAGCGTGCCGCCGGTGCCGACCGAGCATATGAAGCCG
>JAUVWK010000477.1 GCA_030604165.1 Alphaproteobacteria bacterium
CCGGCAAAATGCCGAGACCGACATGGATGATCGGCGGCTCGCCGGGTCCGTCGGCTTCATGCTCGACTAGGGGAGAAGACGATGCAAAGACGCGCCTGTCACCGGTGGACGATCGTAAGCGGCTTGATGGCGGCCCTGCTCATGGCGGCCTGCGCACCGCTGCCGGATAACTATCCGCTGCGCGCGCCGCAGCCGGTCGCCCAAGTGATTTGGAGCGGCGAAAGCCTGCCGCTCAGCTTCGCGCCGGGAACCGAGCGCCCGGCCGCCGGCGAGATGACCCGGCTGCTGGCGTTCCTGAAAGCGACGAATGCCCGGCGGGCGGCGCATGTGTACGTCGCTACCGCGCCAGGCGCGGCCGACGACAGCCTTGCCAGGCGGCGCACCGCCGCACTGACCCGCTACTTGACGCAGCTCGGCATCGCCGGCGAGCCGCGGCCGTCCGAGTCCGGCTTGCCGACGCCGGGTCCGCTCGGCGCCAACGCCGACATGATCACGGTGAGCGTCGGCCGCTACGTGGCGATACCGCCGCGCTGCCCCGACTGGAGCAAGCCCGAGCTCGGCGACTTCACCAATACCCGCTCGAGCAATTTCGGCTGCGCCAGCGCCGTCAATTTGAGCCTGATGGTGGCCGATCCGCTCGATCTGGTGCGCGGCCAACCGCTTGCCGACGCCGACGGCGCGCGTATGGCCCGTGCGATCGGCCGCTACCGTGCCGGCAAGCTGCCGGCGCCGCCCAAAACCAGTCAGACGGCGCCAAGCGCTGTCCTGCCGTCGAAATAACCAGAATCCGCGAGCCAGAGCCATGCAAGCCGTAGCAAGAAAGACCGAAGCCACCGCAGCGACGAACGCGGAGCCGGTGCTCGAGCGCAACGCCGCCGCGGGCGAGCGCGACGCCTTCGCGGCCTTCGTCAACGAGGACGTCACGGCGGCGATCGTCACCGGCGTGGCCGCCCGGCGCGGTTGGCCGGCCTCGATGGTGCAGCAGGGCGGCATCGCCGCCGCGTTTCGCACCCTCGCGGTCATTCCACCGCCCAAACTGCTCATCGTCGACCTCTCGGAATCGAGCCATCCGATCAACGCCGCGTCGTCGTTCATCGATTCGCTCGCGACGGATACCCGGATCATCGCCCTCGGCGCAGCCAACGATGTCGGCCTATTCCGCGAGCTGCTGACGCTGGGAATCACCGATTATCTGGTCAAGCCGGTTTCCGAGGAGGTCCTGGAAGCCGCCATCGTCAAGGCCGAGGGCACGCCCGAAACCAGGGCCAGCCAGGTTCGATTGGGGCGCCTCGCGGCCGTTATCTCGGCCCGGGGCGGCGCCGGCGGCACCACGGTGGCGGCCAACGCCGCCTGGCTGATGGCGCATGAGCTGAGCCGCCGGGTGGTGCTGGTCGACCTCGATCTGCAATTCGGCAATACGGCGCTGGCCTTCGATCTGGAACCGGGCCGTGGCCTGCGCGAGGCATTGGAAGCGCCAGAGCGTATCGACGACCAGTTCATCGATCGGGCCATGGCGCGCGAAAGCGAGCGGCTGTCGGTGTTCGGCGGCGAGGCTCCGCTCGACGAGCAACCCGATTTCGACGACGACGCGCTGATCAGCCTCCTCGATCAACTGCGCCGCAAGTTCGATTGTGTGCTGCTGGATCTGCCGCGTCAGGTGGCGGCGGCGCACCACGAGGCGCTCGCCGCGATCAACGCCTTCGCTATCGTCTCCGATCTGTCGCTGGTGGGGCTGCGCGATACCAATCGGCTCATGCAATTGATCAAGGGGAACGCCCCGGGTGCCGAGCTCTCGATCGCCGCCAATCAGGTGGAGCTCGGGCGCAAAGGCCAAGTCGGCAAGACCGATTTCGAGCGCGGCCTGGGCCAGCCCGTGACCCACCTCGTGCCGCTCGACGCCCGCGCCGCCGGCAAGGGCGCCAATCTGGGAAGCCCGATCACCATGGTCGAGCGGCGCAGCAAGGTGGTCGCGGCGCTCAAGCCGCTGGCGACGGCGCTATGCGGCGCCGAGCCTGGCGACCGCAAACGCGGCCGCCTGTGGCGCCGACGGTCCAAGGCATGAGTAGACCATTGCAATCACAATCTGAGCTGCCCCAGGACCCGGCTGGTCCGGCCCTCATCCAGCCGCGGTCCGACCGTGCCGACGCCGTACCCCATCACGGCGCGGTACAAGGTGCGCCGGCGGATTCAGCTGATGGCGACATGGCTGACATCCGCCGGCGTATCCTCCCCCAGCTCACCGGCCGCATCGACCCGGATGCAGTGATCGCCATGCCGCGCCGCGAATTAGCGCGGCGTATCAGCGAGCTCGTCGCCGAAGTGCTCGACACTGAACGGCTTGGCCTCGACCTGCCGCAACAGGGCGAGTTGGCGCGCATGCTGCTCGACGACCTGGCCGAGCGCAGCCGCCGCCCGGACCCCGAGCCCGCCGTGCCCGCCGCGCCGCCCAATGGCGCGCGCCCCGAACCGAGCGTCGCCGCGCGGCCCGAAAGCACCGGCGGCGCCCAATCCTCGGACCGGAGCCTGATCGAAAAAATCAAGCGGCAGGTCCATCCCGTGCTGATGGACCGCATCGACCTCGCGGTGGCCTCGCAACTGCCGCAGGCGGAGCTGGCCCAGCAAATCGCGCAACTGCTGGGCGAGATCCTGGTCGAGCAGAAAGTGCAACTTAATTCCCGCGAGCAAAAGGCGCTGTCCTCGGCGCTGCTCCACGACATGCTGGGTCTCGGGCCGCTCGAGCCCCTGCTCGGCGACGATACGATTACCGACATCCTGGTCAACGGGCCGAACCAGGTCTATATCGAGCGCGCCGGTCGGCTGGTATTGACCGACGTCAAGTTCCGCGACGACGCCCATGTGATGAACGTCGCCACGCGTATCGTCACCCGGATCGGTCGGCGCATCGACGAATCGACACCTCTGGTCGACGCCCGCCTCGCCGACGGCAG
>JAUVWK010000396.1 GCA_030604165.1 Alphaproteobacteria bacterium
ACCCATCGCCCCGTCGGCGGTATGGGCGCAAAGATAGATGACCGAGCGCTCGAAGCGTGGGTCCGGCATGTTGGGCATGGCCACCAGGAGCTGCCCGCTCATATATCCGGCAGCCGGATCGGTCTGTTCCACTTTCATTCCCATCTTGCTCGGCGCTTCATCTTCTCAACTCCATAATATTGTGACAACAGTTTCCTTAATGAATGCCTAGTCTCGAGAAATTGACTATTTCGGTGTGTTTGCGACCCGCGGCGAGGCGCCGAATCGCTCGCTTAGGCCCTGCTTTATTTGAAATTTTCCCCCACGGTAGCCATATTGCAAGCGTGTCGTGCCCGCCGGCTCGCCGCCGCAGGCGGCCGGGGCCGGGGACGAAATAGCGCAGAGATCAACAAATATTGGGGGAAAACGGAAATGGCGATTCAGGTGGGCGACAAGGTTCCGGCGGTGGCGTTCAAGAAGCTGACCGCCGACGGCCTATCCGATATATCGACCGATGAGCTGTTCAAGGGAAAGAAGGTTGCCCTGTTCGCGGTGCCCGGAGCCTTCACGCCGACCTGCTCGGCCAAGCATCTGCCGAGTTTTCTCGACCGGGCGGAGGCAATCAAGGCCAAGGGGGTCGATACCATCGCTTGCATCGCGGTCAACGACCCGTTCGTGATGTCGGCCTGGGGCGAGGCGCAGAATGTCGGCGATCGTATCGATATGCTGGCCGACGGCAATGGCGAGTTCGCGCGCGCCACGGGGCTCACGCTCGACGGCCGCGGCTTCGGCTTGGGCGAGCGCACCACACGCTTCTCCATGATTGTCGATGACGGCGTCGTAACGGCCCTCAACGTGGAGTCCAATCCAACCGAGATGGATGTGAGCAGCGCCGACAACCTGCTGGCGCAGCTTTAACCGCATCGAGAAGCGCAGCGAGCAGGCCCGGCGCGTGCGGGGAGCCGTCGCTCCCCCGCTTGCGCGTGCCGGGAGGGGGAGCGGTCCGTGGTATCAGGCGCCGCGCCGTTCCGCCATTCCCTGGCGTGCCAGCGCGTCGGCGCGCTCGTTCTCCGGATGGCCGGCGTGGCCCTTGAGCCAATGCCAGGTCACGTCGTGTTCGGCGGTCAGCGCGTCGAGCCGCTGCCACAAATCGATGTTCTTCACCGGCTTGCGGCTGGCGGTTTTCCAGCCCTTGGTTTTCCACGTGTGAATCCAGGTGGTGATGCCGTCCTTGACATATTTGCTGTCGGTATAAAGGTCGGCCGCGACCGGGCGCTTGAGCGCTTCGAGGGCGCGGATCGCCGCCGTCAGCTCCATGCGGTTGTTGGTGGTATTGGGTTCGCCGCCGCACAGCTCGCGGCGCCGCCCCTTGAAATCCAGCACCACGCCCCAGCCGCCGGGTCCGGGATTGCCGCTGCACGCGCCGTCGGTGTAGATCCGCACGCCGGCCGGGTCGCCGCCTTGCGCCATCACGCGTTGTCGATGCCGTAGGCGCCGGGGCCGCCGAGGCCGCGGTGGAAGCGCAATTTCTTGAGATATTCCAGCGGATCCTTCGGCTTCACGAGCGCTCCGTCCACCCGATTCAGCCAATCGTAAAGACGGGTCAGCAGAAAGCGTATGGCCACGCCGCGCGCCAGCAGCGGCAAGGCCTCGATTTCCGCCGTGCTGCAGGCTCGTACCTTGCGATAGGCCGCGATCATGACGCGGGCCTTGGTCACGTTGAAGCTGACGTCCGCCTCGAAGCACCAGGCGTTGAGGCAGACAGCCAAGTCGTAGGCGAAAAAGTCGTTGCAGGCGAAATAGAAATCGATCAGGCCCGACAGTGTGCGCTCTTGAAAAAACACGTTGTCGGGAAACAAGTCGGCGTGAATCACGCCGGCGGGAAGCTCGGAGGGCCAGCGCCGTTCCAGATCGGCCAGCTCCTCGCCCAGCTCGGCAGCCAGGCCCGGCGCCACCTCGTCGGCCCGGTCGGCGCAGCGTTCATAAATCGTCCGCCAGCCGGCCACGGACAAGGCGTTGACGCGCGTTTTGTCATAGCTCTGACCGGCCAGGTGCATTTGGGCGAGCGCCGCGCCCAGCGCCGAACAGTGATACGGCGCGGGCCGCCGCGGCCAGACGCCGGTGAGAAAGCTGGTTATCGCCGCCGGCCGGCCGCATAGCTCGCGCAGCACGGTCCCGTCGCGTTCGTGAATCGGCGTCGGGCAGGGCACGCCACGCGCCGCCAGATGCTCGATCAGACCGAGAAAAAACGGCAGATCCGCCGGCGCCACGCGCTTCTCGTAGAGGGTCAAGATATAAGGTCCGCGATCGGTCAGCAGCAGGTAGTTCGAGTTTTCGACGCCTTCGGCGATGCCCTTGAACGAGGTCGCCCGGCCGATGTCGTAGGCTTCCAAAAAGGTGGCGAGTTCGCCATCCGAAACTTCGGTGTATACGGCCATATTTTCAATCGGCTGTGAGCCCCGGCGGGCGGGTGTCTCGAACGAGCGTTGCCACCGGGCGGTCGGAACGCGGGAGCCAATCCTAACCAAAAAGTCCCTCCTTGGGGAGATGCCATTGGGCCGATGTGCCGGGGCCTGGCCGCGAGCTTGTTCTTGTGCGGCCAGCAGGCCGTGGTTAGAGTTGCGGCCCGGTCATTTCCTCCTAGACCTCAACCGGCGCAGGGATTTAACCGATTTTCATGAGCGAGGTAGTCATCGCCCAGCGGGGCCCGATCTCGGTCGAACTCGAGGCCGGCAAACGCTATGTTTGGTGCGCCTGCGGGCGCAGCAAGAAGCAGCCGTTCTGTGACGGTTCGCATTCGCAGACCGACCTTAAGCCCGTCCTGTTCACGGCGGAGCACAGCGAGACCGCTTATTTATGTTGTTGCAAGCAGACCGGCAGCCGTCCCTTTTGCGATGGGACGCACGGCAAGCTCTGAGGCGCGCGGTGGCCGCGCCCTTCAAGGTTTTGACCGCGATGCATAGGCGCAAACCGAGCCGTGCCGTGGCGCGCCGGGGCAGCGTGCTCGTGGCTCTGTTGGCCGGCGCGGCCGCGCTTCTTGCCGGGTGCGGACTTTTCGAAGACGAGCAGCCGCCTTGTCCGCGGGTTGCCATCCTCGATCAGGCCAAAGTGGTGACGCTCTATCAAGAGGGTGTTGGGCGCGATCTCACGGACGTGACCTTTGAGGCCGGATTGGCTGGCGTATCCGGGGTCTGCGATTACGATTTTGACGATGAGGACGGCGACAAGGTCACGGTCCAGTTCGTCTTGCTCGTAACCGCGACTCGTGGGCCCGCCGCAACGGCGGACACCGTCGAAGTGCCGTATTTCGTCGTCATCGCCGATCCGATGCGAAATGTTCTTGCTAAGCGCGTCTTTATGGCGGCGCTCGATTTTCCCGACCATAACGTGCGCGCGCAAAAGCTCGAGGAGCTCGAGCAGATCATTCCCATCGCGCCGCAATTCGTGGGGCGCGATTACCAGGTGTTCGTGG
>JAUVWK010000227.1 GCA_030604165.1 Alphaproteobacteria bacterium
CCGCCGCCCAGGCGCTTTACCGGGCCGGGCTGGCGCAGGCGCCGGGCTCGGCTAAGCTGCGCAACAATTTGGGCATGTCGCTGATCCTGAGCGGCCAGTACGGCGAGGCCATCGCCACGCTCAAGCGCATCGTCATCGACGCCGCCGCCAGCCCGCTCAACCGGCAAAACTTGGCCCTGGCCCATGGCCTTTCGGGCCATGATCGGGAATCCGCCAAGCTCGCCCGTGTCGATCTGCCGCCGGCTTCGGTGGCGAATAACCTCAATTATTACGCCTCATTGCGCGCCCGCGACGAATCGCGGCCCTTTGCGGCCGATCTCGGCATTGCCGACAGCGCCAGCGAAGCGGCGACCGAAACCGCGAGCGATGAACCGGCGGTCGTCAACGATCGTGCCGCGCCGGCGCGCCATTTGGCGGCGCTGTCACCCGGCTTAGCCGTGGCCCCCGACTTAACCGTTGCCACAATGCCGCTTGACCACCAGCCGACCTACGAGCCCTTCGCCCGCGCCGGCGAGAGCAGGGCGGTGGCCCCGAGCGCGGCTTGGGCCGCGGCCCAGGCGGCACGGGCAGCGAACCACGATGGCACCGCCTGGCGACCCGACGTCTTCGCCCTGGCCGATTACGCCAAGAGCATGATGACTCGCGCCGGCGACACCGCGGATACCGCGTCGGCCGGCCTTGGCGGCCCCGAGACCTTTAACGCCGCCGCCATCGCCTTCGCCAACCATGGCGCAGCGCTACGCGCGCCAGCCGCTCGGAGCACCGCGGCAAGTCGCGACGCCAGCGCCGCTTGGGCCTGGCCCGGACCGATCGCGCTTTGGGCCGCCGGAAATTTCGCCGCCAGCGCGACCAGTGACCGCGCCGCCAGCCCGGAGCTGTGGAACCACCTCGCCGTCCGCGACGGCGCTCCGCACAGTTGGCTCTCCAGCCTCCAGGTCCCCACTGAGGTGGCGGATAACGCCGCCCTGCCCGCGCGCCTGATGGCGGCGCTGCCACGCGGCGCGCAAACCAGCTCGCCGCCCGCCGGCACTTCTCCCGCTAGCTCCTTCCCCGCCGGCCCCGTGGCGGTCGAGCAAGAGCAGGTCTACGAACCCTTCGCCTTCGCTTACGAAAGCAAGGCGCCGTTCGCGGCTTGGGCCGTGACCCAGGCGGCACGGGCAGCGAGCCATGATACGGCCTGGCAACCCAATATCTTCGCCCCGGCCGATTATGCCGCGCTCATGCCGGCTCGCGCCGATGCTAGTGCCGACACGGCATCGGCCGCCCTTGCCGCCGGGCTCACCAACCGTGGCGCGACGCTGAGCACGCCGGCCGCCCAGGCAAATCTCGACGCCGCCGCCGCTTGGGCCTGGCCCGGACCGATCGCGCTTTGGGCCGCCGGAAACTTTGCCGCCGGCGACGGCACTCGGCTCGCCAGCCTCGGCGCGCCCGCGGCGGCGGTGGATAATGCTGCGCCCCCCCCACGCCCGATGGCGGCGCTGCGCCGCGGCGCGCGCTTCGGCCCCCCGCCCATCGGCGCCGCGGCGATTAACCGACAGCCGACCTACGAACCCTTCGTCCATGCCTCCGAGCGCCCGGCAACGACGCCGAGCGCGGCCTGGGTCGCGGCCCAGGCGGGACGGGCAGCGCACCGCGATCGCGCGCCCTGGCGGCCCACCGCCGTCGCCCTGGGCGAATACGCGGCGCTCATGCCGGCCCGTACCGACGCCGCTGCCGAGACAGCGGGAGCTGTCGAGAGCGCAGGCGAATTTACCTTGGCGCCATCCCGGGACCAGGGCTCATCGTGGGAAATATCCGCCTGGCAAGCCGCCTATGCCTATGAGGTCGATAGCGCCAAAAGAAGTAACACTTCGGAGAGGGTCCAGCCTTCCGAGGCAAGCGCTATCCCCCAAATGTGGCCGCTGCCGAGCCCGACGGATGTCGCGCCCGCAGCGGCGCCGGTGACGGTGTTGTCGAAACCTATTTCCGCTTGGGCCGTACGCCGGATTGCCCAGCGACTTAATGGCGGCGATACCTCTGTGCCCGGTTTGTGGGCCCGGCCTAGGGCGCCGCAAACCAGGAGCCAAGACGTGTCGGCATCGGCCGAAGCACGAGACGAGCGTGGGCTGACCGGCAAAGCCGCCGAGCATCACTTCGGCAACGCCCTTGCAACGCATCACAAGGCCCCGACATGGTCGCGCAAACCGCCCTGGCAGGTGGCGCGCCCAGCTCTTTCGTTGCCGGCGAATCTCGATCGAGCGCGGCAAGTGCTGCCGCCGGTCCTAAACCGTGTTAGTGGCGCCGCGGAGCCGTCGCGGAGCAACGCCGTTGCAACGCTGCGCAACGCCTCGGCAACGGCACCGATTGCACCGCCTCTGCGACCCGTTCCGGCCTCGCCGTCCGGCGCCGGAGCCGGTCACGGCCAATTCCTCGAAGCCGTGCTACGCCTGCCGGGTATCGGCGGTCGTTTCTCCACCTCCGTCGCCCCAACCGCGATTTCGGTGGGCAAGGCGGCGACCGGCGACGGTAGCGCGCGGGAAGCGCCGCTACCCGACCGCGCCGCGCATGAGCCGACCGGGAGCAGCGGAGCGTTGCCCGCCGGAGCCATGGCTATTTCCCTGCGGCGCTCCGAAGGCGCGCGCTTCTCGTTCATGACGCAGGATGAAATTCTCGCCGTGGACAGCCAGAGCCTGAGTATCGCGGAATGGCCAGACTATGACCGGCGTATCCGTGAGCTGCTGCGGAGTCTGCAAGGCGCCCATATGTAGCTGAGCGGGCGATGAAACTGGCTCGGCACGGTTACCTTGGTTCTCGTCGGTCAAGGGAGTTACGCCTATTTCGCCAACCCGAATGCACGCGGCATATCGACATGATAGCGACGACTCGACTGTCACTCTCGACTCGCCACGGCGAATTGTCCGGCCTCCGCCTTGCGCCGCGGCGAGCGTCGTTGCGGCACGAGCCGAATGCCGCTCATGGCGACCGTGGTTTGGCTTCTTGCCGTGCGACCCAAGCGACTAGTTTCATACCTCATACGAGGTATCGATTTTCTTCCGTCATAGAGAGATAGTCAGTGTTCCTCATGCGTCGAATTAATCCCTCGACATTTCGGTTTGGCGCGCTGCGCGCCGGCGTTACGTCGCGGGTGGGCTGAGGGGGAGTGTAAGTGGACAGGAACGATCAATTTCGTCAAAGTCGCCGTGGAGCGGGCTCGTCGAGGCGTTGTGTGAGCGTTGTGCCTTGGCTCGCACCCGCCGATGGCGCGAATGATGGCACGAATATTGCGCTTTCAGTGCATGGACAGGGCATGGAGTCCGAGCGACTAGTCCCTGCGACTCACGCGCCGGACAGGCTGGATTGCGGCGCGGCAGAGCCTAACCAGGCGAGGTAGCAAATGGCTACAATAAATCCCGTCGCGGCAACGCAAGAGTACGCGCAGATGGCGTTGGAGGCGGCGCGCGTCTTCCGGCCGTCGACACCGGTCGAGGAGCGTGCCTTGTTCGCGGGCAGATCGGAGCAGCTGCGCATGGTGATTGACGCCGTGGTCCAGCCCGGCCAGCACGCCATCGTGTTCGGTGAGCGGGGCGTTGGAAAAACCTCGTTGGCCAATGTTCTGCCGAGTTTTTTCAAGGGCACCGGCGAGCAGATCCTCGCGCCGCGCGTAAATTGCGATCTGACCGACGACTTTTCCTCGGTTTGGCGCAAGGTGTTCACGGAAATTCAGTTCGCCCGCAAGGTGCGGGGGCCTGGCTTCGGCTCCGTCGGCAGCGACGAGATCGATACGCTGCTCGCCGAATTGCCGGATCGGCTGACACCGGACGAGATCCGCAAAAGCCTGACCCTGCTGGGTCGCGGGGCGCTGCTGATCCTGATCATGGACGAGTTCGACCGGATTCCGAAGGGCGAGGCGACGGCCCTGTTCGCGGACACCATAAAGACGCTGTCCGATCATTCGGTGGCGGCGACATTGGTTCTGGTGGGGGTCGCCGATTCGGTCGATGGCCTGCTGCAGGAGCACGAATCCATCTCGCGCGCCTTGGTCCAGGTGCCGCTGCCGCGCGCGAGCAAGGAAGAGATCGAAAAAATCATCGAGAATGGACTGGCCCGGTTGTCGCTGCGGATCGACTACGAGGGCCTGCGTCATATCGCTCTTTTGGCGCAAGGATTGCCGCATTACGCCCATCTTCTGGGACTCAACGCGGCCCGCCTGGCGCTCGACGCCGGCAGCAGGCGGGTCGATATGGGCCATGTCGAAGCCGCCATAAAACGGGCCTTGAGCCAGGCCCAGCAATCCATTCGCAACGCCTACGTCCTGGCCATCACGGCGACCCGCCCCGAGAGCCTGTATCCGCAGGTCTTGATGTCCTGCGCTCTGGCGCAGTCGGACGAGCTCGGCTACTTCGCCCCCTCGGACGTGCGGCCGCAGCTCAGCCGGATCATGCGGCGCGAGTACGATATCCCTTCGTTTGCGCGGCATTTGAAGGAGTTCTCCGAGCGGCGTGGGCCGGTCCTCAACAAGATCGGTCCGGACCATTCCGTGCGCTACCGCTTCGCCAATCCGCTCATGCAGCCCTACGTCATGATGCACGGCGTCGCGCAGGGCATGGTCGAGCCGCTGGCGTTGGTCGAAGCCCTGCGGACCGGCTAAGACCAAGGAGCGGCGAGAGTGTGGCGAACCGGCACGGAACGCAATCGCCGAACCCCATAATACCGTGACTCGTCCGGGTGCTTTTGGATGCCTGGGGGCGGGGCGGCAGTGAAGCAGCTAGCGTCGGGCAGCTTTGCCTTGCCCACCTCGGCGCCGTGGCTGCGGCTGCAATGTCGACGGGGGGCGTGGCTTGGGGTCGTCGCCATCGCCGTGCTTTCGTTGCTGCCCGGCGACGAGTCGATAAGCTTTGGGCTGATCGATAAGATTGAGCATTTCCTCGCTTACGCGGCGCTCGGCTGCGTGGCCCTCTTGGGATGGCGCGAGCGGTATCCGCGGCGCTTGTTGGTGCCCGCCATGCTGGTCCTTGGCGGCCTTTTGGAGGCCGCGCAATTCGGCGTGCCCGGGCGCTTGCCCGACTATCTGGATATAGCGGCGAACGTCGCGGGAACCGGGCTCGGCGTCGCCCTGGCATTCGCCCTGGAACGTTTCGCCAGGCGAATTGCCGACCGATACCGGGGCTGAAACACGGCCGCGCCCACGCGCCTTCCCTGCCCGCTCCAC
>JAUVWK010000489.1 GCA_030604165.1 Alphaproteobacteria bacterium
AATAGAGCGCCAAGGTGTCGCAGAACTGGAGCAGCTTGTAGTTGCTGAACCGCCGGTCCTCTTGAATCCAAGACGCCGTTTCCGGATCGGCCGCAAGCACGCCCTTGAGGCGTTCCTGGCGGCTCAGCTCGCCGTCCAGCATGCCGTTCATCTCGGCCTGGTGTTCGGCCTCGATGAAATCGACCAGGATCTTGTCGGAGAGGCCGTAGCGCCCGTTGTAAAGGCCCCAGCTGTGCATGCTGGAAATCAACCCGCAGTAGGGATGATGGCGCTCGTTGAAGTCGGGCGACCGCTGACTGGTTCTGAACAGAACCGAGCGCGGCGTGTCGAGCACGTTATAGGGAAGCCGCGTGTTGGGGTCGAGACCAGGGTTCTCGTCGGTCTCGAGCCAGCCATTATCGTGGCATCCGATGGCGTAAACGACTTCGTCCCGGGGCACCGGGGGCTTAAAACGGTCGTTGCCGAAGGCACTGGCGAACTGACCGCACAGCGCACCGTGTTCGGTTTGTTTGATGACGAATTGAGGGCTGCCATTCGGGCCCTCGGGCGCACTCTGGAGAATCATGACCCACCTCCCATTCTCATTAATCGTCTTTTGCGTGGCAGGCTAAATGATGACGGCAGCGCGGCGGGTCGGAATTGATCTGCATCAAACGCCCAATTTGTCCGGCGGGCTCGATTGTTTTCGCGCTTCGCCTCTTCCCCGAATCGGGGCATCATGAAGGCGCGGCGCAGACTGTGCCTTGGGGCCGGCGCAAGCGGGTTAAGCAGGGAGGCTGGACATGGCGACCTCGTTAGCGTTCACGGTGATCGGGCCGGACCGGCCGGGGCTGGTGGAGCTTCTATCGAGAACCGTGACCGAGCATGGCGGCAATTGGCTCGATAGCCGCATGTCGGTGCTGTCGGGTCATTTCGCCGGTATCGTTCTGGTCAGCGTGCCGGAGGCCAAAATGGCGGCGGTCAAGCGCGCCCTGCTCGACCTCCAAGGCGAAGGCCTGCGGCTGATTATCGAGAGCACGCCCGGCGCGGCGCCTCGCCAAACCTTCTATGGCGTCAATCTGGCGCTGGTCGGCCAAGATCACCCCGGCATCGTGCGCGATGTTTCGCACGTTTTGCATGAGCGCGGCGTCAACATCGGCGATCTCGTCACCGAGAGCGTGAGCGGCCCGCTATCCGGCGAGACCCTGTTCAAGCTGGTGGCGGAGCTCGAAGTCCCCGAGGCGGTGACCACCGAGACGTTGCGCCAGGATCTCGAGGCCTTGGCGAACGACATCATGGTCGACATCGAGCTCAAGGCCCCGGACAAAAGCCCGCCATAACCGCGGCGAGAGCAAGAGCGGTTTTCGTTCAAGCGGCACCGGCCCGCGCGCCCTCCCGGCCACCCATGGCAGTGTACGCTTGTGGGTGGCCGGAAGGGGGAGCGGGCCGGTGCGATTCCACGCCAGTGGAAAACGCTCTAATTTTGAGGGTGGTGGGCGCTACTGGATTTGAACCAGTGACCTCCCCGGTGTGAACGGGACGCTCTCCCGCTGAGCTAAGCGCCCACCGATGAACCCGATATACGAAGCCGGCACCACGCCTGTCAAGCCGAGGCGCTGCCCGCGCTCGCCTCACAGGAGCCCGGCAATGATCCCGGGTAGCTCCGCGAAGCGTTCGATCACGGCGTCGGCGCCGAGTTCCCGTGCCGGCACCGGGCTGTACCCATAGGCCACGGCGACGACCGGGATGCCGGCGGCCCGCGCCGCCGCCACATCGGTTGCCGTATCGCCCACCATGACGGCGCGCTCGTGCTTGGCGCCGAGCCGCTCGAGAACCTCGGCGATGTGCAGCGGGTCCGGCTTTTTGGCCTGCACCTCGTCGCCGCATAGCACCGCCCCGAAGTGCGCGGCCATGGCAAAATGATTCAGCAGCGCCGCGGTCGAAATGGCTGGCTTGTTGGTGTAGATGCCGAGTGTCGCGCCCGCGTTCCGCAAGCGCTCCAGCGTGTCGGCCACGCCGGGGAAGGGCCGCGTCCGCTCGGTCAGCATCTCGTAATAGTAGGCGATGAGGCGCTGCACCAGCGGCTCGATCTCGGCCTCGTCGAGCGCCTGCCCTTGGCTCGCCGTCGCGCGCAGCAACAGGTGCTTGGCGCCGTCGCCCGCCAAGTTGCGGTAGTCGCGCTGCTCGACGTCGGCGCGGCCCAGCTCGGCGAGCACGCGGTTCAGCGCGGCGATGATGTCCGGCGCCGTGTCGAACAGGGTGCCGTCGAAGTCGAACAGGACGGCGTCGGAATTCGTGTCTCTGACCATGTTGTTCCCTGGTTGGCGGGCGGCCCGTAACGGAGGCTGGAAAACGCCGGCGATTCGGCCGATCATGCCGCGGCGGCGCGCCCGGGCCCTTGGCGACGGGGCGCTCCGCCGGGTATGGTCATACCGTGATCGAATTGATTATCGAGCCTTTCACAAGCCGGGGCTAGGTGCCTTTTCAGCTATGAGCTCAGCTATGAGCCAGACCGCAGTCGTGATCCTCGCCGCCGGCAAGGGCACCCGCATGAAATCGCGCCTGGCCAAGGTGCTGCACCCGATCGCCGGCCGGCCAATGATCGACCATGTGCTGGCGACCAGCGTGGCCCTGACACCGGCGCGCTCGGTCCTGGTGCTGGGCGGCGAGACCACCGAGTTGGTCGAGCGCCTCGGCCAGACCGCGCCAGCGGTCGAAACCGTCGTTCAGGAGCCCCAGCTCGGCACCGGTCACGCGGTCCTCTGCGCGCGCCAGGCGCTGGCCGGCTGCGACGGCGCGGTGCTGGTGCTCTATGGCGATGTGCCCCTGGTGCGCGCGGAGACCTTGACGCGGCTGATCGCGGCGCGGCGCGACGGCGCGGTGTTGGC
>JAUVWK010000275.1 GCA_030604165.1 Alphaproteobacteria bacterium
CGTCCGGCCGCAGGCGCAGCGCCACCCGGTAAGCGACCTCGCTCTCGGTAAAGCGCTTGAGCGCGGCGAACGCCGAGCCCAAATGGTAGTGGGCCAGGGCGAAGCGAGGCTCGAGCCCAATGGCCTGCATCATCGACTGGGCGGCCTCTCCCATCATTTCATTCTGTCGGAAAACCAGACCCAGATCATAATGTGCCTGGGCGTTTGTCGGGGCGAGCCGAACCGCCTCGCGCAATTGCCCGATCGCCTCGCCGTCGCGGCCGAGTCCCGCGAGGGCGTTGCCGAGACCCAGATGCGCGTCGGCATGATCGGGCCACACCGCGAGCGCCCAGCGAAAGGTCTCGACCGCTTCACCGCCGCGGTCGAGCGCCTGCAAGCAGCGCGCCCGCTGGCATTGATAGTCGGGATTGGCGCCGTCGGCCGCGATCGCCCGCTCGATCGATGCGAACGCCGCCTGGTGGGCGCCCGCGCGGTGGGCGTCGCGGCTTTGCTCGTAATGGGAGGCGCCGTTCGCCGGCAGCTCCGCAAGACCGCCGGCGTGGGCCGCTCCCGCATGGCGCTTGCTCATGGCTTCGGGCTCTCGGCTTCCTGCTCCGCCGTGACGCAGCGGCGGACGAAGGCTCTGTTATGGCCCTGCCATGATGGAGGAGCGGCCTTAAACCGTGGTTAATTAGCCGTGGTTAATTCGCGGCCCGGAAGGGCCGGAAGCGCTGTGAAATCATGGTCTTGCCGGGGCGGGGGCGCAGTCCGAACGCCCGAATTAGGCCTCGCGGCCCAAAAGGCCCATCAGTTCGCGCCACTCGCGCTGCGAGAGGCCGCTCTCGGCCTGGCCCACGCTCTCGCCGGCGAGCAGCCGTTTGACCACCGCCAAGCCCGTGGCCGATAAGTGAGCACCGCCCATCGCGTGTTCCGCGAACGCCTCGTAGGCCAGCGGCACCCAGCGCTTGACCGTCTCCAGCATGATCTCGGCGTAGACCCGGATCTCATACTGGGCGTGGGGATCGACGCGCAGACTTAGAAAATGCAGTAGATTGTGCAGATCTATTTTCCAATACCATTGCGTGTAAAAATTGAGCGTCAGGTTCATGCGCGCCAGTTCGCGCGCCAAGCCGACGCGCGTGGGATCGACGGTTGCGCCGTTCTCGTCCTCGTTGAGCATGTCGACATAATGCGCATGCGCCCGCTCGGCGTCTTCGCGCAGCAACGTCAAGACGCGCTCGGCCTCGGCGCCTTCCAGCACCGCGCCCCGGCCTTGCCGGTTGCTCCGCGATTGCGTGCCGAGCGTGCTTGGCGCCGGCAGGTAGAACTCCTTGTCCAGGATCGAGTAACGCGCCGAATATTCGTTGACGTTGGCGGTGCGGTGGCGAATCCACTGACGGGCGACGAAAAGCGGCAATTTGACGTGATATTTGATCTCGCACATCTCGAACGGCGTGGTGTGCCGGTGACGCATGAGATAGGCGATCAGCCCCTTATCCTCGCTGAGCCGACGGGTGCCGCGGCCATAGGAGACCCGGGCTGCCTGCACGATGGCCGAATCGTCGCCCATATAATCCATCACCCGGACAAAGCCGTGATCGAGCACCGGCAAGGGTCGATAGAGAATCTCTTCGAGCGCCGGCGCGGTGACCCGGCGGGTCTGGGAGGTGGTCTCGCGCAGGGCGTCGATGTCGGCCTGGTGTTGGGGGTCGATCGGCATGGGCTCGCTCGTCGATGGAGGCGGCGCCGGGCCGCCGCGCCCGCACTTTAGCCCGGCGGCGCCGACCAGGCCATCGCCCAGTCGCCGGCGGGGGCGCTTTCATCGGCCCCTTCGAGCGCTTATATTAGCTCTGCCGGTGGGCGACCGTCGGCTATGGCGATAAACGCCACTCGGAATAAGCGTTGCGGACCCGGGGGCAGTACCCGGCGCCTCCACCATTCGCCTTGCCACCGCTCGCCGCGGGGCCCGGCCAGGGGGGCGAACCAGGATCGACGTGCGCGGTAAAGGTGTGGTTTTCGCCCGGCATGGTACCGCCGTTATCGGGCCACCTTAGAAGTGCGAATGACAATGAAGTCGCACTCGCTGCCTAGCAGTAGGTAAGCGCGGTTCGGGGGGCACCGGGCAACAGAAGCCCCCCACTCGCCGGCCCCGGGCACGGGCACGGGCACGGGCATCAAATTGCAGGGCGGCAGCCATGAGCAAGGATTACATCGGGTACGACGAGCTGGTGGACCACGCGCTGCGTGGCGTCGTGCGCGAGGCGCTGACGCGCATCGCCGACGAAGGCCTCGTCGGCGGGCACCAGTTCTATGTCACTTTTCGCACCGATTCGCCGGGTGTCGATATTCCGGAATATCTGCGCGACCGCTATCCGGACGAGCTGACCATCGTGCTGCAGCACCAGTTCTGGGGCCTGAAGGTCACCGAGACCGGGTTTTCGGTGTCGCTAAGCTTCAACAAGGCCCCCGAGCACATCTCGGTGCCCTTCGCGGCGCTGACGCGGTTCGCCGATCCCGGCGTCAAGTTCGGCCTCCAATTTCAGGCCTCGGACGAGGCCGGCGGCGGCAAGGCGGGGGTCGCCTCCCCGGCCGACCCCCCGGCCGCAGTGAAAACCGCCGCCGCGCAAGCCCAAGACACGGAGGCCGCCACCGAACCCGAAGCGGAGCCGACCGCGAGCGAGGAGCCGGCCGCGGCCACCGACAAGGTCGTTACGCTCGACGCCTTCCGCAAGAAATGACCGGGCCGCAAGAAAACACCGGGCCGCAAGAAAACACCGAGCCGGCGACGTGAACGGAGCCGCGGGGTTTGCGGCTCGCGCGCCAGCCCCGTTACGGTATTTGACGGCCTGAGATCATGCCGGTCGATCCCACCTTGCTCGGCGCCTTTATCGTCGCCGCCAGCGCGCTGGTCCTTTCTCCCGGGCCCGACACGCTCTTGGTGCTGCGCTACACGCTGGCCAGTGGCCAGCGGGTCGGCTTCGCCACGGTTTCGGGCGTCCAGCTCGGGCTCCTGGTGCACGCGATCGCGGCGGTGCTCGGGCTCTCGGTCCTGATCTTGTCGGTGCCGCTGGCGCTCAAGGCGGTCGCGGTCGCCGGCGCGGCGTATCTCGCCTTTCTCGGCTTGCAAAGCATCCGCGCCGGGCGGCTCGGACTGGACGAGCTTGCCACCGGCGACGGCACGGCGGCGGTGGCGGTGGCGGTGGGCGGCGCCAAGGCCTGCCGCGACGCGATTTTGTGCAACATTTTGAACCCTAAGGTCATCCTTCTGTTCATCGCCTTGATGCCGAATTTCGTCGACCCCGGACGCGGCGCCGTGCCGCTGCAGTTCGTCATGCTGGCGGCGGTGCTGATCGCGATCAATATTTTCTGGCAGTCGAGCCTGGTGCTCGCCGCCGGACGGGCGCGGCGTTGGCTGGCCCGGCCCAAGGTGCAACGTTGGATCGCTTACGTCTCGGGTGCGATTCTGTTCGGCTTCGCCGTGCTGCTGGTCTTGGAACACGTGCTCGCGACACCCCCGCCGGGCGGCGGCGCGTGAAATATTCGTGAGGTCTTAGCCTGGTCCTCCGGCGATGACGGCCGCGCGCCGGTTGTGTTACACCAAGGCCGATCGACGGCAATGAGGAGGCCTGCCATGGCCCGCACGCCGCAGCCGAAAACACCCAAGACCCGCACCGAAAGCGATTCGCTGGGCGAGATCGCGGTCCCGGCGGGGCGCTACTGGGGCGCGCAAACCCAGCGCAGCCTGGAGAATTTCCGCATCGGCGGAGAACGCATGCCCGATGCGGTGGTGCGCGCGCTTGGCATCGTCAAGAAGGCGGCCGCGCGCGTCAACGCATCGCTTGGCGTGCTCGAACCCGAGATTGCCGCCGCCATAGAACAGGCCGCCGACGAGGTCATCGACGGCACGCTCGCGGATCATTTCCCGCTGGTGGTGTGGCAAACCGGCTCAGGCACCCAATCCAACATGAACGCCAACGAAGTCATCGCCAACCGAGCCAACGAGAGGCTCGGCAAGCCGCTCGGCGGCAAGAGCCCGGTGCACCCCAACGACCATGTCAACCGCGGCCAGTCGTCCAATGACACCTTTCCCACCGCCATGCACATCGCCGCCGCCGAGGAGACCCACAATCGTCTCCTGCCGGCGCTGCGGCGCCTGCGCGACGCCCTCGACCGCAAGGCCAAAGCGTTTGCCGAGATCGTGAAGATCGGCCGCACCCATTTGCAAGACGCCACGCCGCTGACGCTCGGCCAGGAGTTCTCCGGCTACGCGGCGCAGCTCTCGAACGGCATCGCCCGGGTCGAAGCGGCGTTGCCGCGGCTCCATATGCTGGCCCAGGGCGGCACCGCGGTGGGCACCGGCCTCAACACCAAGCGCGGCTTCGCCGAGAAATTCGCCGCCACGGTCGCCGGGCTGACCGACCTGCCGTTCAAGACCGCGCCCAACAAATTCGAGGCGCTGGCCGCGCACGACGCCGTGATCGAGATGTCCGGCGCCTACAACGTGCTCGCCGCGAGCCTCATGAAAATCGCCAACGACCTTCGGATGCTGGGCTCCGGCCCGCGCAGCGGCATCGGCGAGCTGATCCTGCCCGCCAACGAGCCCGGCTCGTCGATCATGCCGGGCAAGGTCAACCCGACCCAGGCGGAGGCCCTGACCATGGTCTGCACCCAAGTCATGGGCA
>JAUVWK010000308.1 GCA_030604165.1 Alphaproteobacteria bacterium
CCGCCAAGATTCTGGAGAAAGGCGGCGCCGATCTCATCTGCATTTCGTGCACCAGCCGGTGGCGTCTGAAAGGGCAGGGGTCGCTGGCGGGCTTCTTGCCTTATTGCGACTGCAACGAGCTGGTTTTCGAAATCGCCAAGGAGGTCTTGCCCGTTGTGAAAGAAGCGCCGGTGCTGACCCTCTCCGGCCCCCACAATCAACTGTTGGAGCATCGTGAGCATCTGCGGAAATTGTGGGACATGGGGGTTTCCGGAGTCACGCCCATGCCGAGCAAGATTTTCGGGCCGGAGTTCGCCGCCCAGATGGAACAGATCGGGATGGGCTTCGGCCGCGAGCTGGAGTTCATCGAGATCGCCCACGAGATGAACATGTTTGCTTTTGCCTATGCCTTTAATGGCGAAGAGGCGGAGCAGTTCGCCCGGGCGGGCGCGGATGCGATCTGCTCCCATGTGGGAGCAACCAAGGGCGGCGAGATTGGGGCGGCAACCGAATTGACCCTCGACGACGCCGCGACCCTAAGTCAGGAGATCTTCGCCGCCGCCAAAGCCGTGAACAAGGACGTCATTCTGTTTGCTCATGGCGGCCCGCTGGAAACGCCCGAAGACGCCCGTTATGTGGTCGAGCGTACGGATGCCCACGGTTTCATGGGGGGCTCGGCCGCGGAACGAATGCCGATCGAAAAGGCCATATTCGCCGCCACCCAGGCCTTCAAGGGCGTTTCTCAAGCGCAAGGGTGAACGGCGATGGGCAGCGAGACCAAGCCCACGATCGTTTGCATGGGCATTCTGAATATCAAGGGCGACGAGACCAAATATCTGGCCGACGAGATCAGAAAAAAAGGCGCCGACGTCAAGGTGATGGATGTCAGCCTGGGCGCCGAGGTGGCGTGGGCCGATATTCCGCTGAGCGACGTACTGGCGGCCGGCGAGGTCACGAAAGAAACTGTCTTCAAGGCCTCGCGGGCCGAGGCGGTCGAGCTGGTGGGCGCGGCCGGCGCCAAGAAAATCATGGAGCTCTACCGCCAGGGTCAGGTCGACGGGGTGATCGCCTGGGCTGGATCGGTCGGCACCTCCGTCGCGACACGCGTCATGCGGGCTCTGCCGATCGGCTTTCCCAAGATCATGCTGTGCACCCTTGCCGCCGGCGATGTCAGCCATTGGCTGGGCAACAAGGATATCTACATCGTCAATCCGATTTCCGAGAAGGGCATCAATCGGGTCACGGATCAGATCGTGAATAACGCGGCGGCGGCGATCGTGGCGATGGCAAGCGCCAAGTCCGCGCCATCGAGACAGCAGCGTCCTCTCGTGGCGCTGACGGCCTATGGCACGACGACACCGACGGTCATGAAATGCGCCGCGCACATGGAGCGGCGCGGCTGGGATACCATCATCATTCATCAGGTCGGCACCGGCGCCACGATGGAGGATCTGATCCGCTCGGGTCAGATCACGGCGGTTTACGACATTACGATCGGTGAATTGAGCAACACCATGTTTGGCAGTATTTACGGCATCGGCAAGGATTGGGAGGGTGACCGGCTGACCGCGGCCGGCGCCGTCGGCGTGCCCCAGATCGTCTGCCCCGGCGGCTTGGCGCAATGCGCCTGGGGGCCGGTGGAGACCATGCCGCAAACATTCTTGGATGAGTATCGAGCGGGCACGCGCGTTTCGTACCAGAATTCAGGCAAGCCCTATGTCCACAACGAAGCGGTCTCGATCGTGACCCCGACTTTGGCTGAGACTAAGACTCTGGCGCACGAAATCATCGCCAAACTGAATCGCACCACCGGCCCGACGGCGCTCATTTTGCCGATGCGCGGCTGGAGCGCGTACGACCAACCGGCGGAGCTGGTCAGCATCGAACGAGGCTGGGCCAAGGAAAAGGGCGCCGGCCCGGTCTGGTGGCCGGATCCCGACACTCCGAATTGGTCGATCCGCGCCACCGCCATATGGGCGGTCTTTACCGACAAGATCGATCGTGGCAACGCCAATTTGGACCTGATCCGATGCGACATGCATTTGCTGGACGATGCCTTCGTGGCGCTGCTCAACGGCTGCATGAGCGATATGCTCGACAAGACCTGGCGAAAGGGCCTGTACCGGGAGGTATCGGGGGTTCTTTCCGATTGATTTTTCAGTCGGTTGAGTCTGTTTCTGTGCGCTCGGGCGCCGGCTCGGGTGCTTTTTCTTGGAGCGGCGCGACCGGATCGTCTATGGTCCGCGTTCGGCCCGTTATGCTTGGGCGGGCGACAGGAATGACGACGGGGGGACGTCGTTCATGTGGTCGAGACTATTGGGCGCGCTCGCCGTGCTCGCTGTCGTGCTGCCGGTTGCGGCGCGCGCGGACATGCCAGACCTCTATCTGGGTCTCGGGGCGGGCGCCAATTTCGCCCACGACGCGGATATCAGCAAGGGTATCGATAGCACGGTGTCGTTCGACACCGGCGTCGTCGGCGCGTTGTCCGTGGGGCATCGCTATGCCAATGGGCTACGCGGCGAGCTCGAGCTGGGATACCGCAGCAACGGCGTCGATGGCGTCGCCGGCGCGGCCAACGCCACGGGCGACGTCCGCATTTGGAACCTGATGGCCAATGTTCTCTACGACTTCGAGACCGGTTTGCCCTTCAGGCCCTATCTAGGGCTGGGCTTCGGCGGGGTCTGGGCCGATTACGATAATGTCGGCCCCATGGTCGGCTCCGCGCTCAACGCCGACGACCGGACCTTCGCCTATCAGGGCATCCTCGGCGGCAGTTTCGCGCTCGACGAAGCGGCCGAGCTGTTCGTCGATTATCGTTATTTCACCAGCGACGACCTCCATCCACGAACCACCAGCGGGATCGAGGTGGAGGCGGAAAACGCCAACCATTCGCTAATGGTGGGCTTGCGCTGGAGCTTCGCCACGCCGAAGCCGCCCCCGGCGCCGCCCGCGCCGGTCAAGGAAACGCCGCCGCCCGAGCCGCCGCCACCCGAGCCGGCGCCGCCGCCGCCCGAAGCCGAGGCCGAGCCGTTACCGGCCCCGGAACCAGCCGTCTCAAGGGTCTATCTGGTGTTCTTCGAGTACGACAAATCGGGGCTGACGCCGGAGGCGCTGAGCATCGTGCGCACGGCCGCGACCAACGCCAAGCGGGTGACGCTGACACGCATCGAGGTCACGGGCCATGCCGACCGCGCCGGGCCGGACAAATACAACATGAAGCTGTCCGATCGCCGCGCGGCTGCGGTCACGGCCGAGCTCATGCGCCTGGGTATCGCCGAACAAGAAATCGTCATCTTCTTCAAGGGTGAACGCGAGCCCCTGGTGGTGACGCCCGACGGCGTCCGCGAGCCGCAAAACCGGCGGGTCGAGATCGTCTTTCGGTAGGGCCGGAGCGATTCCACGCAAGTGGGAAATGCGCTATTCCGCGGCGGTCGCGGATGCCTGATGCACGCAGCGCGGGATCGTTTCGTCCGGGGTCCAGCCAACGATGGCCACGAAACTCTCGAATTCTCTCGGTTCCAGCCGCAACACCTGCTCGAACAATTTGCCGACGCGCGCGCAGTAGGCGTTGCCGAAGGCGATGCTGTGCGCGGATGCCTGGTTAGCCAGCCGGGTCACGTAGCGGTTCAGTTCGCGCTCGGCCGCCAGGCCATGGGTGCGGTGGAAATAGCGCTTGAGGGCGTGGCCACGGGCGACCAATTCCGTTTCGAAGCGCTTGACGAAGGCGTTATACCGGCCACGCTCGTTGCAGGCGAGCCCGGCCACCATGAGGTCGGATTGCAGGACGCGGGCCTGGACGGCATTCGTCAGGAAGGGACCGGCGCAATCCTGGGCCTGTGCCGGGCTCCAGAGCAGCAGGGCCAGCGCCATGCCGACACCCGCCACCCGTGTCATTGCCGGATATCGTGGGCTCGATCGCGTCATAGCCGGGTCATCCAATATCGTCGTTTTGCCGGCGGCCGATTCGCGCCTCACTTATTGCCGCATAAAGGGCTGCTCGGCAAGGGCAAGATCGGACTGAATCGCCTCTAAGTGGGCTTAACGCCAACGGATGCGCCGCGCCAAGCCGAGGAAACCCTAAGGGAATACTGGTTAAGAGAAGCTGAACCGCCCGACCCGGCAAGAAGAACGCCCCGCCGCGAGGGCGGGGCGTTGGAGGCGAGCGGATAGCGCTCGGGACGTGCTGGTATGATCAGGCCATGGGGCCGGAGTGGGCCATGGCGTCGGCGGGCTCGAGGCCATGCTTGAGGGCCCAGATCGCCGCCTGGGTGCGGTTGGAGACGTTGATCTTGCGCAGGATGCTCTTGAGGTGAACCTTGACCGTCGATTCGGTGATGTTCAGGTGGTTGGCGATC
>JAUVWK010000147.1 GCA_030604165.1 Alphaproteobacteria bacterium
AGGGCGTTGCCGAGCGCGCCCGCGAGCAGCACGCACAGCCAGGCGAGACCGGAGCCGAGCAGGCGGGCGAGGAGCAGGCCGAAGGCGACGCCGAAGGCCAGATTGCCGAGCAGATGGCCGAGATCGATATGCAGCACCAGGGCCGTGACGGTGCGCCACCAGGCGCCGGCGAGAATCAGCCCGGTTTGCGCCGCGCCCGCGCCCGCCCAATCGAGCGAGAATATCTGCTGCCGCGTGGCGGCGAAGAAGAATAGCAGCACCGCGCCATAGAGCATGGCGGCGTCGAGGCCGCGCAGCCCCAGGCCGCCGCGCAACAGGGGTTGCCTGCGGCTCGCGTTCTCGCGCTCGTAGAGGAAAAGCTGCTCCCTGGCGCGCGCGGCGTCCGGGGCCCCAACGCAGAGACTGACGAATGGATTGACGCCGTCGCCGCGCGGCACTAAGTGGCAATCGATGCCGAGCGCCGCCAGAACCAGCGCATGTTCCTCCGCCTCCCTGCGCGTGCGGCATCGGCGAACCTCGACCGGCTCTGTGGATCCCGAGTTCGGCATGATCTATAGATGTCCCCGATCGCCCCGTGTGCGTCCGCTCCATCCTAGCCGATGACGCAGGCCGATTAACGGGGGCTGGCTCAATCGACTCTCAGGTCCTAACTCAGTAGGCTGGCGCTGATTGCCGTTCCATGGGCCCTAGGGAGACTGCCCATGACAGTTGAGCAAGTGGAGCGCCGGCTCGCCGCGATTCTGGCGGCCGATATGGTCGGCTTTTCGCGCCTCATGGAGCGCGACGAAGAGGGCACGATCGCGCGGCAGAAGCACCATCGCGCGGACCTGATCGACCCCATGATCGCCAAGCATCACGGGCGCATCGTCAAGACCACCGGCGACGGGTTGTTGGTCGAGTTTGTCAGCGTGGTGGACGCTGTCAGATGTGCGGCCGAAATACAGCACGCCATGAAAACGCGCGAGGCCGGCGGGCCCGAAACCACACGCATCCGCTACCGCATCGGCATCAACCTCGGCGATATCGTCATTGAGGGCGACGACATCTTTGGCGACGGCGTCAATGTCGCCGCGCGTCTCGAAGGGCTATCCGAGCCGGGCGGCATGTGCATCGCCGATGTTGTCCACCAAAGCATCGAAGGCAAGCTCGAATTTACGTTCGATGATCTTGGTCAGCAGGCGGTCAAGAATATCGCCAGACCGGTCCACGCCTGGCAGTGGCGGATGGGGGGCGCTCAGGGGCGCGCCACCGAGGCCTTAGAGGCACAAGACGCCAATCAAGAAATTCGCTTCTGCATGGCGCCTGACGGCGTGCAAATCGCCTACGCCACGGTGGGCTCCGGCCCGCCACTGGTCAAGGCGCCAAACTGGATGAGCCATCTGGAGTACGACTGGAAAAGCCCAGTGTGGCGGCATCTCATGCAGGAACTTGCGCGCGGTCACACACTGATTCGCTTTGACCAACGAGGCAACGGATTGTCCGACTGGGAGGTCGAGGACATCTCTTTCGAGGCGTTTGTTCGGGATTTGGAAACCGTGGTCGATGCCATAGGGCTGCGCAAGTTCCCCCTGCTCGGCATCTCCCAAGGAAGTGCAATCTCGGTCGCCTACGCCGTCCGTCATCCGGAGCGGGTGAGTAAGCTTGTCCTTTTCGGTGGATACTCAAGGGGGCGGCGCAAGCGTGGGTCGAAGGTGTCAGCCGAACAGGCAGACGCATTCATCACCATGATCCGCCACGGCTGGGGCCAAGATAATCCGTCGTTTCGCCAGCTTTTCACATCTGCCTTCATGCCGGAGGCCACGCCGGATCAGATGAATTGGTTCAACGAGCTGCAAAAGGTTTCGACCTCGCCCGAGGTCGCCGCGCGAATTCGAAGCGCCCTTGAAGACTTGGAAATCAGCGATCTCCTGCCGCAAGTCCAGGTTCCCACGTTGGTGCTGCATTGCCGCGAAGACGGCGTGATCCCGTTCGACGAGGGACGACGCATGGCCGCGATGATCCCCAACGCGCGTTTTGTGCCGCTGGAGGGGCGCAATCACCTGATGCTGGAAGATGAGCCGGCCTGGCCGCGGTTTGTCTCCGAAGTGAGAAGCTTTCTTGGCGGCTCAGAGTGAATTAACGTGCTGGCCCCGTTAGCATAGCGATTGTTCGCAAACGTAGCCACGGGAGGGGGAAGTCATGGCGCTTCGAAAATTCATCATTGAGCGGGATATCCCGGCGGTCGGCACGCTCGAGCGGGAGCAGCTTCGCGGCGCGGCGGCAAAGTCGAACGAGGCCTTGCAACAGCTCGGCCCCGACATTCAGTGGAATGAAAGCTACGTCGCCGCCAACAAAACCTTCTGTGTCTACCTCGCCAAGGACGAGGACGTCATTCGCAGGCACGCGGAAATCAGCGGGTTTCCGGCGACGAAGATCACCGAGATCGGCAAGATGATCGATCCGACGACCGCGAAGCCGGATTAAGGCGATGGGACGGATGTGAGCCGGGGATTTATTTCCCCGCTGCCTCCGTTCATTCCGACGTGACAGGGCGCGTTTCCGACCTAGCCTATAGGATGGGTAGGCTATAGATTCGGCGCGGCAGGATTTCCCATGAGCAAGCTTCTCACCCTCACGCTGAACGGTCGCGAGCGCGTGGACGCGGTTGCCGACAACGTGCTGCTGCTCGATTATTTGCGCGAGGTGGTCGGGCTGACCGGCACCAAGACCTGTTGCGACGGCGGCGAATGCGGCGCCTGCACGGTGCTGGCCGACGATGAGCCGGTGCTCGCCTGCCTCTGCCTCGCCAATGCCTGCGCGGGGCGCCGCATCGAGACCGTCGAGGCGCTCGGCGAGAGCGGCCGGCTCGCGCCGATCCAACAGGGCTTTCACGAAAAGCTCGGGGCCCAGTGCGGCTTTTGCACGCCGGGTCTGATCATGGCCGCCGAGGGCCTGTTGCGGCGCAATCCCCGACCGAACGAAGACGAGATACGCGCCGCACTGAGCAGCAACATTTGCCGCTGCACCGGCTATGTCAAAATCATCGAGGCGGTGCAGTGGGCAGCCGGGTTGGGGGCGGCCGAGAAGCCGTCATGAGCGACGCGCCCGCGCCGAGCGGCGCCATTGGCGCCTATGTGCCGTTGCTCGACGGCCCGGAGAAGGTCACCGGCGCGGCCAAATACACCGCCGATTTCCTCGCCCCCGATGCCTTGTGCGGGCGCATCCTGCGCAGCCCGAGCAGCCACGCGGAAATTGTCAAATTGGACGTCGCCGCGGCGCGCCGCCTGCCCGGGGTGAAGGCGGTGGTCACGGGCGCGGATTGCGCCACCCCCTTCGGTGTGCTGCCCATCGCCATGAACGAATTTCCCCTGGCGCGAGAGCGCGTGCGCTACCGCGGCGAGCCGCTGGCGGCGGTGGCGGCGCTGGACGAGGCCACTGCCGTGCGTGCGCTCGGCCTGATCGAGCTCGAGCTCAAGGCGTTGCCGGCCTACTACACCGCCGACGAGGCGCGCGCGCCGGAGGCCACGGATTTGCACGCGGAGCGGCCCGGCAATATCGAGCGCGACGTAGTCTATGAACTGGGTCAGGTCGAGCGCGGCTTCGCCAAGGCCGCGCTGGTGCGCGAGGCCAGCTATCGCTGCGCCGAGGTGTACCAGGTGCAGACCGAGACCCATGCCGCGCTCGCCGATTACGACGCGCTGCGCGACCGCCTCGCCGTGCATTGCACCACCCAGGTGCCGTTTTACGTTCATCTCATGCTGGCGCGCTGCCTGGCCATGGACAAGGCGCGCATTCGCGTCATCAAGCCCCATATCGGCGGCGGCTTCGGCGCCCGCACCGAAACCCTCAATGTCGAGCTCATCTGCGCCCTGCTGGCGCGCGCCGCCGGCGGCAAGGTGCGGCTCGTCACCAGCCGCGAAGAGACCTTCATTACCCATCGCGGCCGGCCCGAGCAGGCGGTCACGCTCAAGATCGGCATGGCCAAGGACGGGCGCGTGCTTGCCGTGGATTGCGAAACGGTGCAACGCGGCGGCGCCTATAGCGGCTATGGCATCGTCACCATTCTCTATGCCGGCTCGCTGCTCAACGCGATCTACGCCATCGACAATGTCCGCTATCACGGCACCCGCGTGCTGACCAATACGCCGCCTTGCGGCGCCATGCGCGGCCACGGCACGGTCAATGTGCGCTTCGCCTTCGAAGCCCTGCTCGACACCATGGCGGCCGAGCTCGGTTTGGACCCCTTCGCGGTGCGCCGGGCCAACCTCTTGCGGGCGCCGACCAGAACCGCCAACGATTTGCTGGTCAACAGCTATGGCCTGCCCGAATGCCTCGACCGGGTCGAGCAAGCGAGCGGCTGGCAGGCGCGAAAACGCAAGCTGGGGCAGGGGCGCGGGCTCGGCATGGCGTGCTCGCACTATGTCAGCGGCGCTTCCAAGCCGGTGCATTGGACCGGCGAGCCGCACGCCACGGTGAACCTGAAATTGGATTTCGACGGCTCCATCGTGCTGCTCACTGGCGCCCCGGAAATCGGCCAGGGCTCGTCCACGGTGCTGGCGCAGATCGCGGCGGAAGTGCTGGGCGTGGCGCTCGCGCGCATCCGCGTGGTGGCGGGCGACAGCGAGCTCACGCCCAAGGACAACGGCGCCTATTCCTCCCGCGTCACGGTGATGGTCGGCAACGCCACCGTCGCGGCGGCCGAGAACCTCAAGCGGCGGTTGGCGGCGGCCGCGGCGCGGGCGCTCGATTGCGCGCCCGAGGATATCGAGATCGAGGGCGAGACCTTCCGCGCCAGCAGCCAGGACCAGGGGCTCGATTTCGACGAGGTGGTCACGGCCGCGCTCAAGGAGGCCGGCACCATCACGGTCAGCGGCAACTACTCGACCCCGCCCGAGGCCCAGGGCGGCAAGGCCTATCGCGGCGCCACCGTGGGCTCCACCGTGGCCTTCAGCTACGCCGCCCAGGTGGTCGAGGTCAGCGTCGACGAGGAGACCGGCCAGGTCACCGTGGAAAAGGTCTGGGTGGCCCACGATTGCGGCAAGGCGCTCAACCGCCTCGCCGTCGAGGGCCAGGTGCAGGGCTCGGTGTGGATGGGCATGGGCCAGGCGCTGAGCGAGGAGACCGGCTATTTCCAGGGCCTGCCGCTGGCCGCCAACATGCTCGACTACCGCGTGCCGACGATCGCCGAGTCGCCGCCGATCGAGGTGCAGATCGTCGAGAGCAACGACCCCCTGGGCCCCTTCGGCGCCAAGGAGGCGGGCGAGGGCTCGCTCGCGGGCTTTCTCCCGGCCTTGGCCAACGCCGTCGTCGATGCCATCGGCTTGCGCGTCACCGAGCTGCCGCTGACCCCCGACCGCGTGCTGCGCGCCTTGGACCGGCAGCGCCGGGCGCGGGAACGCGAGGCGGCGCGCGCCGCGCGCCAAAAGACGTAGCGCCCGATGGAGCTTTTGCCGCCTTTCGAATTGCTGCGCCCGACGACGGTCGAGCAAGCGCTCGCATGGCGCCTGGAAAACCCGAACAGCCGGCTGCTCGGCGGCGGCACCGACCTCATCGTCAATTTGCGCCGCGGCATTGGCGAGGCGCCGCAAGCGCTGATCGACCTCAACCAGATCGACGAGATGACAGTCATCGCGGGCGACGGCGCCGCGCTGCGTATCGGCGCCTCGGTCAAGCTCGCCGCGCTGGCGGCCCATCCCCTGGTGCGGGCGCATTATCCCGGGTTGGCGCAGGCCGCCGCTTCCGTCGCCGCCGCGACCCAACGCAACATGGCGACCGTCGGCGGCAATCTTTGCCTCGACACCCGCTGCATCTTCTACAATCAGAGCGAATGGTGGCGCGCCAGCAACGATTACTGCCTGAAATATGGCGGCAGCAAGTGCCATGTCGCACCCAAGAGCAAGGTCTGCTACGCCACCTTCAGCGGCGATCTCGCGCCGGCCCTGCTGGTGCTGGAGGGCGAGGTGGAAATCATCGGCCGCGGCGGCCGCCGGACGGCGCCGCTGGCCGAGCTCTACAGCCGCGACGGCCGCGATTATCTCTCGCTGGCACGGGAAGAGTTCGTCTGCTCGGTCACGGCGCGCGCGGCGCCGGGTCTGCGCGCGGCTTACGACAAGATCCGGGTGCGCCGCGCGATCGAGTTCCCCTTGGCCGGCGTGGCCGTGGCGCTCGCCCGCGACGGCGACAAGCTCGGCGCTTTGCGGGTCGCGGTCACCGGCACCAATCCCTGGCCGGTTCTGCTCGAAGAGACCGCTGCGCTTTGCGGCGGGGGCGTCGACGAGGCGCTGTTGCAGCGTTTCGATGCCCTGCTCAAGGCGCAGCTCATGGCCATGAAAACGACCTTCACCTCGGGCCATTATCGCCGCCGCGCCGCCACCGTCTTGGCCCGGCGCCTGGTGCGGCGCCTATTCGACGGCGGCTATATGGGCGAAACTCGCTAAGCCTGCCGCTGCACGATCTTGAGAAAGGTCGTCAGGGTGATCGATTTCAGGGTCGCGACGGCGATGTCGTCGATCTCGGCCAGCACCCGGCTCAAGGCGCGGCCGATCTCTGACTCGTCGCCGGCCTCGGGTCGCGCGCGCCGCGGGGGCGCGACGTCCTCGAAGAGCTCGATCACCTGATAGAGCGTGACCCGTTTGGCGTTGCCTTGAAAGCGGTAGCCGCCGCCGGCGCCGCGGGTGGCCTCGACCAGGCCGGCGCGCGCCAGGTCGCGCAACACCTTGGCCAGGTGATTGACGGAGATGCCGTAGGTTGCGGCGATTTCGGCGGCCGAGATTTGCCGCTCGGGGTCGCGGGCCAATTCGAGAATGGCGAACAAGGCGCAGCGCGTCGCCTTTTGCAGCCTCACGCCTTTCGGTCCCCGTTTCGGGCCTCGTTGCGGTTCTCGTGGCGCGCGCGCGCCAAGGGCATCTCGAGCTGCAGGAACGGTCCGCCCATCATGCCTTGGGAGCGAAAGAAGGCCATGTTCAACTGATCGTCGCGGGCGAGCATGGTGCGCAC
>JAUVWK010000128.1 GCA_030604165.1 Alphaproteobacteria bacterium
AGACGCTCGAAATCCGGATCCGTCCGATGCAATTACTGGAAGTCCTAAGTGGGCGGGGCCATCCGATGACACTCGACAACTGCCCGTCTCCGGACGAGCCGATGCATGCGCTCACGGTCCCGGCTCGGCTGAAACGAACGGGGATGGAGATGAGGTTGCTGATCGAAGGTGCGGGCAGCGGGCCGAGCGGGAATCCGGATCCGAGTCTGCTTCGGTTGATCGCCCAAGCGCATCAATTTCTCGACCTGTTCACACGCGGAAACCGCTCGATCTCCGCGATGGCGGCAGAGGCGGGTGTGGCCCGATCCCACTTCACTCGGGTTCTGCGGCTCAGCTTTCTTGCTCCCGAAATCACGCAGGCGATCCTCCTCGGTAACCACCCGCCTGAGCTCAGCGCCCGCAGACTTGTGCGCTACGCACGCCTGCCGACCCAATGGGATGAGCAAAGCAAGACGCTCGGCTTCAGCTGACTAACCTCTGTGCCCGACTAAATCGATGATCGCCCTCGTCTCTTGGAGAGGGCGCGTCGATGAGGTTCGAAATCCGTCGCCGCGACGAGGCCGGAGCGTCGCCTCATCGCCGCCCGAACGGTGCCACCAAAACCGCGGAAAGAGACATTTGGGCCGTGGGCCGCCAAATACTGGCACTCGCCGGTCTCCCGGGACCGCCTCTGCCGATGGCGAACCGCGCAAGTCGCGGAAAAGAGCCGACAATCCGGCGTCGTCCCCAATTCATAAAATTATTCTATGTCAACGGCTTAAGTAGTGGCGGAGGGACGGGGATTCGAACCCCGGACACCTTTCGGTGAACACGCTTTCCAGGCGTGCGCCTTAAACCACTCGGCCATCCCTCCGGCGCTCGAAACAATAGCAAGAACCGCTCACTCTGCAATATGCTGGCGCGGCACCCATCGCGGCCCGGGCACGGCCCGGGCGCGGCGCTGAGCGCGAGGAGCGCATACCGTGGTCGTCGGTCGCGTCATCGGCTGGATTCTGGTCCTTGCGGCGCTCGCCGCCTTCGCCTACGAGGTCGTCGGCGCCTTCGGGCCGGGCGGCTATGCGCTGCGCGCGGGCGGCGAGCTTTGGTACCAAATCCACAGCAATAGCTTGGTGGGCTTTCAGGCGCTGATCGAGAAACAGCTCGCGCCCTGGCTCTGGAGCGCCATCCTGCAGCCGATCCTGCTGGCGCCGGCCTGGGCGGCTCTCGGTGTGCCGGGGCTGCTGCTGGCGTTATTGTGCCGCCACCGCCGGCGCAAACGGCGGCGCCTTTACTGAACCGCAGCCAAGCGTGGGGAAAATTCTCTAGGCGCCGTTCACGCGTCGGGCGCGCGGCTCTCGAGGCTTTCCTCCCAGGCCGCCCGGCGTCGTTCCAGAAAATTGATCACGCGGTCGAGCAGGGTCTCCGGCTGGCGCACGCGCTCGTCGAGCGGCGGGCCGTGGGGCGGGCTCCGGGGCGGCGCTGGAGGGGGCTTTTCGGGGGCGTGAGCGGAGCGGGGAGGCGGCGGCTGCGGCGCGGCCACCGGGCGCTGCGGCGGGATCGGCGGCGTCGGCGGGGGGGTCGGTGTCGCGACCGTGGCGGCGGCGCTTGGCAACGCCAGCCGATGGCTCAAATCGTCCACCGTCTCCTGCATCTGCTGACGCAAGACCTGCTCGCGCTCGAGCATCTGAACCAGCCGGTCCATACGCGCGTTGAGGCGCTCGTTCTCCTGCAGCAGGCGGTTCAGTTCCACCCGTTGCAGCTCGACGACGACCTCGGTCGCCTGGTCGCTCAATTGTTCGGGCATGCGGCGAATCCGTCTACGGTGGCCGGCGGACGATAGCGAGCCGGACCGCGAAAGCCAACCGGCCTTGCCGGCCCGCGGGCCGGACCGCCGTGGCCTTGACCTCGCGGCCGGGCCGGCACGCGCGCCTAGGGTTCGTGTGCGCTAGCGGGGGAGCAGATGGCGGTCGAGTCGATAGCTCGTCCGCCCGCTTCAGCGAGATTGCTATTTCTCGCCCATCTTGAGCGCGGCCAGAAAGGCCTCCTGCGGGATCTCGACATTGCCGAACTGGCGCATGCGCTTCTTGCCGCGTTTCTGACGATCGAGCAGCTTGCGCTTGCGCGACACGTCGCCGCCGTAGCACTTAGCGGTCACGTCCTTGCGCATGGCGCTCACGGTCTCGCGCGCGATGATCTTGCCGCCGATCGCCGCCTGCACCGCGATCTTGAACAGCTGACGCGGAATCAGCTCCTTGAGCCGCAGGCAGATGGCCCGGCCCCGGCCCTCCGCCTGGTTGCGGTGCACGATCATCGAGAGCGCGTCGACCGGCTCGCCGTTGATCAGGATACCGACCTTGACCAACTCGCTTTCGCGGTAGTCGTCGAGCTGGTAATCGAAGCTGGCGTAGCCGCGCGAGCAGGATTTGAGGCGGTCGTAGAAATCGAATACCACCTCGTTGAGCGGCAGGCGATAGACCACCATGGCCCGGCTGCCGGCGTAGGTCAGGTCGAGCTGCTCGCCGCGCTTCTCCTCGCAAAGCGCCAGCACGGGCCCGAGATAGTCGTCGGGCACCAGCACGGTGGCCTTGATCCAGGGCTCTTCGATGGCCCGGATCTTGGTCGGATCCGGCATGTCGGCCGGGTTGTGCAACTCGATCCGCTCGCCGCTGCCGAGCGCGACGCGGTAGATCACGCTGGGCGCGGTGGCGACCAGATCGAGGTCGAATTCGCGGCTCAGCCGCTCCTGCACGATCTCGAGATGGAGCAGCCCCAAGAAGCCGCAGCGAAAGCCGAAGCCGAGCGCCGGCGAGGTTTCGGGATCGTGGACGAAACTCGCGTCATTGAGGCGCAGCTTGGCCAGGCTCTCGCGTAAACGATCGTAATCCGCCGCGTCGATGGGAAACAGCCCGCAAAACACCACCGGCACGCTGGGCTGGAAGCCAGGCAAGGCCTCGGCCGTCGGGCGGCGCTGCTCGGTGATGGTATCGCCGATCCGGCAATCGGCGACGTCCTTGATGCTGGCGGTGATAAAGCCGATCTCGCCGGGCCCGAGCTGCTCCACCATCGTGGTCTTGGGCGTGAACACGCCGACCCGCTCGATCTCGTGCAGTGCTTCGGTCGCCATCATGCGCACGGCCATACGCTTCGTCAGCACGCCGTCATGGACCCGGACCAAGACCACGACGCCGAGATAGGGGTCGTACCAGCTATCCACGAGCAGCGCTTTCAGCGGCGCCTCGCGCTCGCCGGTCGGCGCGGGCAGGCGTTGGACCAGCGCGCTCAAGACTTCGGTGACGCCCTCGCCGGTCTTGGCCGAAATCGGCAGCGCGCCCGAAGCGTCGATACCGATGACGTCCTCGATCTGTTGCTTGATGCGCTCGGGCTCGGCCGCCGACAGGTCGATCTTGTTCAAGACCGGGATGATCTCGTGGTCGTTTTCGACCGCCTGATAGGTGTTGGCCAAGGTCTGGGCCTCGACGCCCTGGCTGGCATCGACGACCAAGAGCGAGCCCTCGCAGGCGGCGAGCGAGCGGCTGACCTCGTAGGCGAAATCCACGTGACCGGGCGTATCCACCAAATTGAGCACGTAATGCTCGCCGTCCGGCGCCTGATAGTCGAGGCGCACGGTCTGGGCCTTGATGGTGATGCCGCGCTCGCGTTCGATCTCCATGGAATCGAGCACCTGGGCGGTCATCTCGCGGCGCTCCAGCCCGCCACAGAGCTCGATCATGCGATCGGCCAGGGTCGACTTGCCGTGGTCGATATGCGCGATGATCGCGAAGTTTCGAATATGTGCGAGATCGGTCATGGTATGTCCGGAAGGAGCGCCGAGCTACAGCCAGGAAGATATAAGTCGGCTCGTCGCGGGACGCAACGGTCCGCGCTCGCGCCAGCTAGGGTGCGCGCCTACCCCCTGAGCACGCCGCCGGTCTGCTTTTCGACGTTGGCCACGATCTTCTTGGCCACGCCGTCGATTTCGGCCTCGGTCAGGGTGCGGTCGGCGGGCTCGAGGCGGACAGAGATGGCGAGCGACTTCTTGCCCGCGGCCACGCCTTCGCCGGCATAGACGTCGAACACCGAGACCTCGGCGATCAGCGTCTTGTCGACGGTACGCGCGGCGCGAACCACGCGCTCGGCCACGACGCCGTCGTCGATGACGAAGGCGAAGTCGCGCTCGACGGCCGGATAATCTGAGACCTCGAAGGCCGCGCGCGCGCGTCCGCTCCTGGCCTTGGGCGTCGGCACGGCGTCGGGAAAGACTTCGAAGCCGGCCATCGGCGCCTCAGCGTCGAGCTGCGCCAGCACCCCCGGATTGAGCTCGCCAAACAGCCCCAGCACCGTCGGCCCCAGCTTGAGCGCGCCGGAGCGGCCCGGGTGGTACCAGGCGGGCGCCTCGGCCGCGACCTGGAGGCTCGCCACCGGCGCGCCGCACGCCCGCAACACGGCCAAGGCGTCGGCCTTGGCGTCGAAGGCATCGACGGCGCGGCTCGGGCCCAACCAGTTGCGCGCCACCGCGTTGCGCGCGCGCAAGCCCGTCACCGCGCTGCGCTGGCCGCTCGGCAAATCGTCGCCATATTGCGCCCCGACCTCGAACAGCGCCACATCGGCGAAGCCCCGATTGGCGTTGCGGACCGCGGCCCGGACCAGGTTGGGCAGGATCGAGGGGCGCATCACGTCGAGGTCGGCGCTGATCGGATTGGCCAACGTCAGCGCCGCCGACGCGCCGCCGAATAGCGCCGCCTGGGCGCTCGCCATGAACGACCAGGTTACCGCCTCCGCCATGCCGCGAGAGGCCAGCGCGCGCTTGGCCCAGCGCGCGCGACGCTCGGACAGGTCGAGCGCCGGTTCGCTCCCGGCCGTGGCGCGCCAGAGCGATATGGCGGGGATGTTATCGAAGCCGTGGATGCGCAGCACCTCTTCCACCAGATCGGCCTCGCCCTCGATATCGGCGCGCCACGACGGCGGCGTGACCGTGATGCCCTGGCCGCCGTGCTCGAGCGCGAAGCCCAGCGCTTCGAGGATGGCGCAGCACCGCTCGGCCGCCAGATCGACGCCACCGAGACGCTTGACCCGCGCCGGGTCGAAGGGGATCTGGCGCCGCCAGGGCGGCACCGCGCCGGCCACCCCCGGCGCGCTGGGCTCGCCGCCGCAGAGCTCGAGAATGAGCCGGGTCGCCGCCTCCATGCCGGGCCCGGCGAAGGCCGGATCGACGCCGCGCTCGAAGCGGTAACGTGCATCGCTTTCGAGCGCGAGCTTGCGCCCGGTGGCCGCCGTGCGCACGGGGTCGAAGAGGGCGATCTCGACGAATACGTTCGTGGTCTCGGCGGTGCAACCGGTCGTGGCGCCGCCCATCACACCGGCCAGGCTGAGCACGCCGCTTTCGTCGCCGATCGCGGTCATGGCGTCGTCGAGCTCGTAGTCCTTGTCGTTGAGGGCGGCGAAGCGGGCGCCGCCGCAGCCGAGCCGCAGCCAGAGATCGCCGCGCACCTTGTCGGCGTCGAACACATGCACCGGGCGCGACAGGTCGATGGTCAGATAGTTGGTGACGTCCACCAAGGCCGAGATCGGCCGCAGACCGACGGCGTTGAGGCGATCCTGCAGCCATTTCGGGCTGGGGCCGTTGTTGACGCCCCGGATATAGCGGCCGATGAACAGCGGACAGGCGTTTTCCGCCCCGGGGGGGAATTCGAAGCGCACCTTGATCGGGCTCTCGAACTGCCCGGCCACCGGTTCCGGCGCCGTCGTTTTGAGCACGCCGAGGCCAGCAGCGGCTAAATCGCGGGCGATCCCGATCATGCCCAAGCAATCGGCCCGGTTGGGTGTCACCGCGATATCGATGACCGGATCGTCGAGGCCCATGAGGGCTGCGAACGGCGCGCCCACCGGCGCGTCGTCGGGCAGCTCGATGATGCCTTCATGCTCGTCGCTGATGCCCATCTCGCGCTCGGAGCACAGCATGCCGTTGCTCTCGACGCCGCGGATCTTCGATTTCTTGAGCTTGAGCCCGGTGCCGGGGATGGTCAGGCCGGCCGGGGCGAAGACACCCTTCATCCCGGTGCGCGCGTTGGGCGCGCCGCACACCACCTGAACCTGCCCCGCGCCGGTATCGACAAGACAGAGCTTGAGCTTGTCCGCATTGGGGTGTTGCTTGGCTTCGACGACATAGCCCACGGTAAAGGGCGCCAGCGCCGCGGCTTGGTCGGCAATGTCCTCGACCTCGAGGCCGATCGCCGTCAGCCGCTCGGCGATCGCGGACAGATCGGCAGCCGTCTCGAAGTGCTGCTTGAGCCAGGACAGCGGAAGTTTCACCGCGACAAACCCATCGCCAGGCCGGGCACATCGAGCGCGGCGAAGCCATAGTGCTTGAGCCAGCGCAGGTCGGCCTCGAAAAACGTGCGCAGATCCGGAATGCCGTATTTCAGCATCGCCGAACGCTCGACACCGAGGCCGAAGGCGAAGCCCTGATAAATCGCGGGATCGACGCCGACCGTCTCGAGCACGTTGGGGTGCACCATGCCGCAGCCCAGAATCTCCATCCACTCCCCGCCCTTGCCGATCTTGAGCTCGCCGTCGGCGCGCGAACAGCCGATATCCATCTCGGCCGAGGGCTCGGTAAACGGGAAGAAACTCGGCCGAAAGCGCACGGGCAGGTCGTCGACCTCGAAAAAGGCGCGGGCGAAATCGATCAAGCAGCCTTTGAGATGGCCCATGTGGATGTCGGTATCGATCGCCAGGCCCTCGATCTGGTGAAACATCGGCGTATGGGTCATGTCGTAGTCGCAGCGATAGGTTCGGCCCGGCGCGATCACGCGATAGGGCGGCGGCCCGGATTGCATGACGCGAATCTGCACCGGCGAGGTGTGCGTGCGCAGCAGCATGCGCTTGCCGTCGGCGCGCTCCGGAAAATAGAAGGTATCGTGCATTTGCCGCGCCGGGTGCTCGGGCGGCATGTTGAGGGCCGTGAAATTGTGGAAATCGTCCTCGACGTCGGGACCCTCGGCGACACGAAACCCCATCTCGGCGAACAGCGTCACCAACTCGTCGAGAACTTGGCTGATCGGATGAATGCGGCCCTCCGACTCCGGTCGCGCCGGCAACGTGACATCGACCCCCTCGGCCGCGAGACGCCGATCCAGCGCGGCGGCGTCGAGCGCGGCGCGGCGCGCGCCGATGGCCTCGCCGAGCTCGCTCTTGACCTTGTTGAGACTTGCCCCCGCGGCCTTGCGGGCTTCGATATCGAGGCCGCCCAGACCCCGCATCAGGGCCGTGATACGCCCTTTCTTGCCGAGCGCCCCGACGCGCAGCTTTTCGAGCTCGGCAAGGTCGGCCGCGGCGGCCACGGCGGCCAATAGCTCGGCCTTGAGCGCCTCGAGATCCTCCACCGTCAACTCCTTACGGGCCGCCGAGGCTGGGCGGGCCGCCGAG
>JAUVWK010000536.1 GCA_030604165.1 Alphaproteobacteria bacterium
AGGCTGCCGCCGCGCGCGGCGTTCGGGCGGAGCAGTCGGAATGAGCGAGCGCCGTCTCGATCGGCCGGATTCCTATCCGTCGCTGCCCGGGCATTCCTCCGACGGGCGGCTCGAGCGGGTCTTGCGCACCGGCCGCTTCGCCGTCACGGCGGAGCTCAACCCACCCGATTCGGCCGACCCGGAAGAGACCTACCGGCGCGCCCTGGTGTTGTCGCAAGTGTGCGACGCGATCAACGCCACCGACGCGTCGGGCGCCAATTGCCACATGTCGAGCCTCGGCATCTGCGCGCTTTTGACGCACGCCGGCTACTCCACGGTTTTGCAGATATCGTGCCGCGACCGCAACCGCATCGCCATTCAAGGCGACGTGCTGGGCGCGGCGGCGATGGGGGTGCACAACGTGCTGTGCCTGACCGGCGACGGCGTGCAGTGCGGCGACCATCCCGCCGCCAAGCCGGTGTTCGATCTGGATTCGCTCTCCCTGCTCGAGACCATTCGCACCATGCGCGACGAGCGCCGCTTTCTCTCGGGCCGCAAGATCACGGCGCCGCCCAGGCTGTTTCTCGGCGCCGCCGCCAACCCCTTCGCGCCGCCCTTCGACATGCGGCCCTTGCGGCTGGCCAAGAAGATCGAGGCGGGCGCGCAGTTCGTGCAAACGCAATATTGTTTCGACGTCCCACACCTGGAACGCTACATGGCGCAGGTCCGCGACCTCGGGCTTGACGAGCGCTGTTTTATTTTGGTGGGCGTCGGCCCGCTGGCGTCGGCCCGGGCCGCGCGCTGGATGCGCGCGCATGTTCCGGGTGTGCATATCCCCGACGCCCTGATCGAGCGCCTGGCCGGCGCCGCCGACCAAAGACGCGAGGGCATGAAGCTCTGTATCGAGCTGATCCAGGAAATTTCGCTGATCAAGGGCGTCGCCGGCGTCCACGTCATGGCGTACCGGCAAGAAGAAATGGTTTACGAGATCATCCGCAGCTCCGGCGTGCTCAAGACCCGCGCGCCGGTCGAACGGCTCGATAGGCCCATCGGGGAGAACGTCACGACATGACCGATACCGTCATAAGCTCCGCCACGAAAGAGGTGGTAATCGGCTTCGACCGCCCGTTCGTCGTCGTCGGCGAACGCATCAATCCGACCGGGCGCAAATTGCTCGCCGCCGAGATGGCCGCGGGCGACTACAGCCGCGTCGAGGCCGACGCCTTGGCGCAAGTCGCGGCCGGCGCCCATATGCTCGATATCAATGCCGGCGTGCCGATGGCCGACGAGGCCGCCCTCATGACCGAGACGATCAGGCGCGTCCAATCCTTGACCGAGCTGCCGCTCAGTATCGACTCTTCGGTCGTCGAGGCGCTGGATGCCGGACTAGGCGCCTATCAGGGCAAGGCGCTGGTCAATTCGGTCACCGGCGAGGAGGAGCGTCTCGAGACCGTGCTGCCGCTGGTCAAAAAGCATGGCGCGGCGGTGGTCGGCATCAGCCATGACAATTCGGGCATCTCCAACGACCCGGACAAGCGTTTCGCGGCGGCCAAGAAGATCGTCGAACGCGCCGCCGATCACGGCATCGCGGCCTGCGACGTGGTCATCGACCCGGCGGTGATGCCGGTCGGCGCGGTCGGCGAAGCCGGGCGCACCGTGCTCGCCGTGATCCGGCGCCTCCGCGAAGAGCTCGAGGTCAACACCATCTGCGGCGCCTCGAATGTCAGCTTCGGGCTGCCCGCGCGCACCCGGCTCAACGCGGCGTTTCTGTCGATGGCGGTGGGCGCCGGCCTGACCTCGGCGATCCTCAACCCGTTGCATGAGGAGGTCATGGAGACCATCGCCGCGGCCGAGGTGATGATGGATCTCGATCGCATGTGCAAGCGCTGGATCAAGCGCTCGCGGCGCGCCATGGCCGGCGTTGCGGCCGCGCGGCAACGGGAAGCCGCCGTCCGTGCCTGACCAGGCGCAAATCGTGTTCACGCCGTCGGGCCGGCGCGGACGCTTTGCGCTCGGCACGCCGGTGCTCGACGCGGCGCGCAGCCTTGGCGTCGATATCGATTCGGTCTGTGGCGGGCGCGGCCTCTGCGGGCGCTGCCAGGTGCATTTGAGCGCCGGCGAGTTCGCCAAGTTCGGCCTCACGTCGCGCGAGGATCATCTCAGTCCGCCCGGCGAGGCCGAGGCGCAATACGCCGAACGCAAGGGCCTGGAGCCCGGCCGGCGCTTGAGCTGCGCCGCGCGGATCGCGGGCGACGCGGTGATCGACGTGCCGGCGGAAAGCCAGATCCACAAGCAGATCGTGCGCAAGCGCGCCGACACCCGCGCGGTCGCGGTCGACCCAGTGGTGCGGCTCCACTATGTCGAGCTGAGCGCGCCCACGATCGACGATCAGACCGGCGACCTCGAGCGCCTGCAGCAGGCGCTGGCGAGCCAATGGGAGCTGCCTCGACTGACCTGCGACCTGGCGCTGTTGCAAACCCTGCCCGGCGCGCTACGGGCCGGCGAATGGAAGGTCACGGTCGCGGTGCGCGAGGAGCGCCG
>JAUVWK010000185.1 GCA_030604165.1 Alphaproteobacteria bacterium
GAATCGGCCAAAGCTGTTGGGGGATTCTCATGATTACCGATCGAATCGACGCCATTACCGCAATCCCGTCGGATTATCAGACGGACCTGCCGCCCTGCCCGAAGAGCGTCAAGATCGAGCTCACGGGCCGCTGCGACTTCAAGTGCTTCTTCTGCGCGACCGGCTTCAAGCTGCGCGAAACGGCGGACATGGATTGGGATCTGTTGAGCCGCCTGTTGCACGAGATGCGCGAGGCGGGTGTCGAAGAGATCGGCATGTTCTACCTCGGCGAATCGTTCCTTTACAAAAAGCTTCCGGATGCGATCGCGCTGGCCCGCCAGCTCGACTACCCCTACATCTTTCTTACCACCAACGGCCGGCTGGCGAAGCCCGAGCGCGTCCGCGCCTGCATGGAAGCCGGCCTCGACAGCCTGAAGTTCTCGTTCAATTGGGCCGATGCCGAGCAGTGCAAAGAGATCACGCAAGTCAACGCCTTCGACACGGTTGTTGCCAACATCCGCGAAGCGCGCCGCATCCGCGACGAGGTCGAGGCGAAGACCGGCCACCGCTGCGGTCTGTACGCCTCCTCGATCAAATATGACGGCGAGCAGCTCGCGCGCATGGAAGAGGCGGTCGAGGCCATCAAGCCCGACCTGGACGAACATTATTGGTTGCCGCTCTATGGCCAAGCTGGCCTGACCGCCGGCGCGCGCGGCACCAAGCCGGTCGCCGGCAACGTCGGTCGCATGAGCGCGCTGCGGGACCCCCTGCCGTGCTGGGCGGTCTTCACCGAAGGCCATATCACTTATGACGGCAAGCTCTCGGCCTGCTGTTTCGACCATGACGGCCGCTTCGACATGGGCGACCTGAACGACATGCCGTTCATGAAGGCTTGGCACAGCGCCACCTTCCGCAAGCTTCGCGGCGCCAACCTGCGCAAGAACGTGGTCGGCACGCCCTGCGAGAAATGCATCGCCTATTCCTGAGCCTCGCCGTTTCGTAACGCCTAAGCATTAGCGGACGCCGGGAGCCTCTTCGAGGCGCCCTAATCGAGCCGCAAGCCTACGCGGCGCCGTAGCACAGCCCGGTGCTGGCTCCGCAGCACCCTTTGCAACGCCTCGACAACGCCTCAGCGACGCCTCGTTGAATGCAACAAATTGCAACATTTCGGAAAATCCGGCGCTCAAGCTACCGGAGGTTGCTCAGACCACTGTAGTTACGTCCTGAAACAAGCAGCCCCAGCCCTGGACGCGGCGCGGATCGACGCCGGCCAGCAGCAATGTTTTCCACAACGTCGCCGAGATACTGTCATAGAGCGGCACCCCGGTTTCCGCCTCCATCGCCGGCGCCAAGGGCGCGCCCTTGATGTTGGTGCACATGGTGGTGATCGCCTGGGGCTTGGCTTCGGCCACCTGGCGTATCATGCCGCTCAGGGTCTCGGCGGCGATCCCGGCGTAGCCGTGTCCGTCATCCAGGTCGAGATGCGCTTCGGCGACGCAGGCGAAGCCGCCTTCGGCATAGCGGCCGACGATCGCCTCCTGCACCTTGGCGCGGTACGGCGTGACCAGCCCGTAGCGGGCCACGCCGGAGAGCGCGAAGATTTCCTGAATGGCAAGGGTCGCGCTGGTCGCCGGAATTCCGGTCTCCGCGGTGATCGCCCGGCAGATCGCCTGGTCGGCCTCGCGGCCGAGCCAGCCGCCCGAGGTGCCGTTCCAGCAGATCGCATCGACCTTGGCGTCGGCCAGCAGACGCGCGGCCTCGACCATGCGCTCGGTGGCGAACTGCGCCGAGGCGGCGCCGCTCAGCGCAATCTCGGTGACCCGAACGCGGCTGAAATGCGCCGTCACGTCGGGCAGCCCCTGCAATAATTCACAGGTCACGGGCTCGACCAGCGTGTTCAAAGACGGCGTTATCACGCCAATGCGTTTGTTCGCCATTTCCGACCCCTCCTTATCAGCGCCGCGGCCCATCCACGATGGCGCGCGGCCACCGACACCGCGGCAAGATAATCTTGCCACAAATGTACCGAATTCGATATTCGCAGCATGGAATTTCGCGCTCGAAGGCACCCTGATTGGGAGAGGCGCGAGTACGGTTCCCTCTCGGATCAGGGGGGTAGGGATTTCGGAGATCGCGAGAGGGAACCTAGACTAGTCCTCCCACCATGGTGGAAAATCCGACCGGCGCTCGTCCAGTGCGCTTCCGAGTGTGGGGAGGTCTATCGGATTACTCCTTCGGTATCCGTTCCCGGCGCGCGCCCTTTTGCCGTCAGATCACCTCGGGTTTGGCCTCGTCGAACCAGCGCTTGACCACGGCGAAGGCCTCTTCGCCCATCAGCCGCTCATAGGGCCTTGAGCGCGCGTCGACCGGGGCCCGCACCTCGCGGATCAGGGCGTCGATGTCCATGCCTAATTTCACGGCGTCGCTCAGCGCGTTAGCGTAATAGACTCGATCGATGCGCGCCCACCAGATCGCGGCGACGCACATCGAGCACGGCTCCCAGGTGGTATAAAGCTCGCAACCGGAGAGGTTCCAGTTGCCGAGCCGGCGGCCCGCCTCGCGCATGGCGTGGATCTCGCAATGACCGGTCGGGTCGTTGTTGTTCAAAACATCGTTCCAGCCCTCGCCGACGATCTCGCCGTCCTTGACCACCAGCGTGGCGCAATAGCCGCCGACCCCCTCGTCCATCTTTTGCTGACAGAGCTCGATCGCGCGGCGCATGAAATCGGTTTTGTCCATTCTCGCCTCCCTCGGCAGGGGTTTTTCCGGTTGCCTGTTGCGGTTGCGGCGAATGGTGCCACGAACGCTGCGCTAGGACGAGTCCGCCAGCGCTACACGCCGCTTGGCTTCGCGCCGGGCGCTGACGGTGTGCAGCGCGAGGCCCGCGAACATCAGCACGGTCGCCGCCCAGATATAGGTGCTGTGGCGTTCGCCGAAGAGCAGCAGGCCCCAACCGAAGCCGGCGAGCACGGCGATATAGTTGTGCTGCGTGGCGAAGACCGGCCCGGCGAGGCGGACCATTTCGAGAAATACGAAAAAGATCAAAGCGCTGAGCAGCGCCGCGTACAGGATCGCCAGATCGCCGCCGCGCACGGGGCCCGGCAAGGCATAGAGCTGGCCGGTGCCGAACATCACCGGGACCAGCAGCACGGCCGAGCCGAGCAGCAAGCCGCAGGCGAGCGTCGCCGAGGGCGCGTCCGGCGGGCGATATTTTCCGGCGAATACCGTGACCAGCGAAAAACAGGCCGGCGCCAGCAAGGCGAGCAGCACCCAGCCCGCCATCTCGGGCGACGGCAGGCTGACGCCGGGAACCACGACAAGCAGCACGCCGCCAAGGCCGAGCAGGAGAGCGAGCACGCTCAACAGGCGAAAGCGCTCCATCCTGAAGAGCAGCGCGAACAGATAGGTAAAGAGCGGCACCAGGATCAGGATCATGGTCATGACCCCGGCGGGCAGATGGGGCGCGACATAGGTGAGCAACGAGATCGGCGCGGCGATGGCAAGCCCGCCCCAGACGGCGTAGGTGCGCAGGTGAAGCCAATTCAGCTTCGGCCAGGCGCCGCGCCCAAGCGCCAGGCAGGGTAGGAGCAGAAAAAGTCCGCCACCCAGCGAATGCCAGAACACGTAGGCGACATAGGGCACGCCGCTCTCGGCGGCGATCTTGTTGACCGAGAACAACAGGCTGTAGGTGATGCCGACCGTGAACAACATGGCGACATGCAAGGCCCGCGTCCGCGTCTCCATCCGCTCTCGTCCCCCGTTGTTTGGCGCCGCGCCTATTGAGGCGGCGTTGCGCGCCGCAAACAAGCAAATTTCTCAGGCCGCGCGTCGGGGCGTGGCGGTCGGGACGGAGAATGCGCTATCCTGCGCCCAATTCGAAAATCGGCGCGAAGCGCCAAGACGAGCAACGAAGGAAGCGAACGATGGCGGAGATGGTATCTTTGGTGGCGTATGTGACGGCGCGGCCCGGCAAGGAAGAGGAAACCAAGGCGATGCTGCTGTCGCTGGTCGCACCGACCCGCGAGGAGCCCGGCTGTATCGACTATCACCTGCTCCAAAGCGAAGAAGACCCGTGCGCCTTCGTGTTCTATGAAAACTGGCACACGCGCAAGGACCTCGACGAACACCTGGCCAAGCCCCATTTGCAGGCCTTCATCGAGAGGCAGGACGAGCTTCTGGCCAAGGCGGTCGTCATCGATTTCTACACCATGCTGAGCCCACGCGACGGCTAATACCCAATCGAGACCGCCAGTTTCGGGAGACGTGCCGATGACCGCATCATCGCGAGAGCCGAATATCATCAAGCCCGAGGACATCGACCCCGGCTACAACTGGAACCGGCCCATCCCCGCGCCCGGCCATATGGCCGTCGATTTCGAGGAGCGCGTGAATTTTCGCCGCCTGCATAATTATCGCTTGGCCCGGGCGCGCAACATGCTCGCGCTCTCAGGATTGGGCGCCATCCTCTGCCTCGACCCCAACAACATCCGCTACATCAGCAGCACCGTGATCGGCGAGTGGTCGCGCGACAAGATGAGCCGCTACGCGCTCCTCACCGGCACCGGCGATCCGCATGTCTGGGATTTCGGCTCGGCCGCCACGCACCATCGCAACAACATGCCGTGGAGCTCGCCCGACCATTTCCACGCCGGCATGCTGGGCTTGCGCGGCGCGGTGCCGCCCGATGCCGGGCTGATGCGCCGCGCGGCGGAAGAGATAAAAGCCATCCTGGTCGAGCACGGCGTGGCCCAGATGGCGCTCGGCGTCGACATCATCGAGCCGCCGATGGCGCACGAGCTCGAGCGCGTCGGCATCGAGATCCGCGACGGCCAGCAGACCATGCTCGACGCGCGCGAGATCAAGAACATCGACGAGCTGATCCTGCTCAACCAGGCGGCGGCGATGGTCGATGGCGTCTATCAGCAGATTTTCGAGGACCTGAAGCCCGGCGTGCGCGAGGCCGAGATCGTCGCCAACGCCACCAAGAGGCTTTACGAGATGGGCTCCGACCAGGTCGAGGCGATCAACGCCATCTCCGGCGAGCGCTGCAACCCGCACCCGCACAACTTCACCGACCGCCTGATCCGGCCCGGCGACCAGGCCTTCTTCGACATCATCCAGTCGTTCGTCGGCTACCGCACCTGCTATTACCGCACCTTCAATGTCGGCCGCGCCACCGACTCCCAGCGGGACGCCTACAAGCAGGCCCGCGAATGGATCGACGCCTCGCTCGCCAAGGTCAAGCCGGGCGTCGGCACCGACGAGGTCGCCGCCTGCTGGCCCAAGGCCGAGGCGCTCGGCTTCGCCAACGAGATGGAATGCTTCGGCCTGCAATTCGGCCACGGCCTCGGCCTCTTCCTGCACGAGCGCCCGATCATCAGCCGCCTGATCTCGATGGAGAACCCGTTGGAGATCAAGGAGGGCATGGTCTTCGCGCTCGAGACCTATTGCCCGGCCACGGACGGCTATTCCGGCGCGCGCATCGAGGAGGAGGTCATCGTCACCAACAACGGCTGCCGCGTCATCACGTTGTTCCCCTCCGACGAGCTGCCGATCGCCAACCGCTATTGAGCGATTCGCGCCGAGCCGTGAATCTCGACCGGATATCCGGCCCGGATGGCGCCTAGCGTCGAGCGCGGCGTCAAAACCCGTACGATCTCGGAGCCGAGCGCCGCGCGCCCGGAATAGCCCGCGGGCGCCCACAGATAGAGCGCGTCATCCGCCACCAGCCAAGCGCCGTCGGCCCCGTCCGCGGAGCGGCTCACCATGGCGCCGCGCGGCAAGTCCCGAAGGTTCGCCTCGAAGCTCCGCTTGGCGCCGTTATTGGCGAGCCGTTCGCCATGCAGGATCCGATCGACCTCGTCGGCGAAGAGCTTGGCGGCACCGCCCCGGCGCGGGTGCGCGCTTTGCCAGGCCTGCAAGAAGCGATTGTAATCGACCCGCCGGCACTCCGCGCAGGGGCGGTGACCGGCGGCGAAGGCGCTCGCCTCGTCGAGAAAGAA
>JAUVWK010000277.1 GCA_030604165.1 Alphaproteobacteria bacterium
CGGCACACCGGGCGCCACCAACGTCCTGCACATCGCCTGGGTGGATGGTTAAAGCCGCGGGGCTCGGTCTCGCAAGCCCTCAGATTTCCGGGCCGTAAACCTGCGGCCGCAGTTGCTCGACATAGCGCCGGGGATTTCGCAAATGCGGGTGCACGACGAGCGCCGCCTCGAAGGCTTCGAGCGCCGGCTTGGCGTTTCCGAGCGCCAAGTGGATCAGGCCGAGCCCCGACAGCGCGCCGAAATGGCGGGGCTCGAGCGCCAGCGTGCGCTCGACATCGTCGATCGAGGCCTGGTAATCCCCCACCAGATACAAGAGTGTCGCCCGCTTGTTCCAGCCTTCGGCGAAATCGGGCCTGCGCTCGATCACCATGTTGAAGATTTCCAAGGCGCTGTCGAACTGGCGCGCCATCATGGCCTGGGTACCAACACGCAGCAGCCGGTCGACGCCCTCGTCGCCGGATTCGCCCCAAATCCGCCAAATGCTTTGTTCGATGGCGCCGACGTCTTGCGCGCCGGCGGCCGCGTGGAGGCGCTCGAACAGGGGGCCGAGCCTGGGATCGTCCTGCGCCGCCATGGCAATTGGGCCGGCGGCCAACAGCCAACAGGCGAGCGCGACGGCGAAGCTGCGCAACATGGCGCGAAGTTAGGCCGGGGCCGGCGCCGCGCCAAGGGCGCCTCGCGCAGTTGTGAACGGCGCGCGGTCGCGGCTTGACTTACGAGCGCGCCGCTATGGATAATCCGGCATCATGTTGAGAACCAAAAAAGTAATGAGCGACAATGACATGTGTTCTGGGAGGAACCGAACCAATGAGCAGCAAGAGATTACGCGGGATTATCGGTCGCCACATCGCGATGGCCGCCATGCTTGGTATCGGCGTCGCCTTTCTGGCGGCGCAAGCCGCGACGCCGGCCGACGCCGGGGCGGTTTCCGAGCCGACCCAGAAGGCCCTGGACTTCGACGCCAAAGGCGCCAAACCGGACAAACAATACCGGATCGCCTATCTCACGGAATGCGTCAATAACCCCTATTGCCAAGCCCGTCTCCGGGGCCTGGAAGACGCCGCCGCGAAGTACGGCTTCGAATTCAAGATCTTCGATGCGAATTTCAATCCGGCCGCACAGCTGAAGATGGTGCAGAACGCGGTGACCGAAGGCTTCGACGGCTATCTCTTCGCGCCGGCCGCCACGGCGCCGGGTTGCTCGATGTGGCAGCGCCATCTCGAGCCGCTCGACGAGCCGGTGGTCTCGCTCGACCTGCCGATGTGCAAGGACGCGAATTACACCCCCGGCCTGGCCGCGACGGTGACGATGCAGCGGCAGGTCTATTACAACGCCCATGTAGACTTTGCCTTCGAGTCATGCACCGAGCCGTGCAAGGTGGCGGCGGTGGGCGGTTTCGTGGGCTCCGACTTGTTCGGCTTCTGGGAAAACGCCATCGAGCAGGCCAAGGCGAAATACCCCAACGCCGATGTCGTCGTCGATGAACCCGGCAACTTCGATCCTCGGGTAGCCTTGGAAAAAATTCAGAACGCCTTGCTCGCGCATCCGGATATCACGGTCGTGCTGTCGTCGTGGGACGACATGACCCGCGGTGTCGAGCAAGCGATCGAATCGGCGGGCAAGCAGCCCGGCAAGGACGTCCGCATCTATTCGATCGGCGCCACCAAGGACGGGGTCGCGAAAGTGAAGCAAGGCATCTACAACGAAACGACGGTGCTGCTTCCTTGGGAGGAATCCTATTACGCCGCGGTCGCGCTGATCGCGGCCCTCGAGGGTGAGCCGATCAATGGCTATATCAACGAAGCCGAATTGCCGGCCGTGACAGATGGTCCCGGCACGATCATCATCACGAAAGAGAACGCCGACACGATGAACCCGAACTATTAACCGAGCGGCGTCGATTGGCCGGCGATATGGCCGGCATCGGTTGATCGGGAGCGCGGAACGGATCGGTGAGCTTGTCCGATGAGAGGCTGACGGCGGCGGCGGGGAGCGAGAGCGATCCTCCCGCCGCCGTTATCGTGCGGGGTCTATCGAAAGCCTTTCCCGGCGCCCAGGCACTCAAGAACGTGGACTTCGAGCTTCGCGCGGACGAAGTCCATGGCCTCGTCGGCGAAAACGGCGCCGGCAAATCCACCCTGATCAAGATATTGACGGGCGCCTACGGCCCGGATAGCGGCACGGTCGAGATCTTCGGCCAACGCATCGCGGCCCGTGACCCGCGCGCCCAACAGCGCGCGGGCGTCGCCGCCATTTACCAGGAATTGACGATCATTCCCGAGATGTCGGCGGCCTCCAACGTCTTTCTCGGGCGACCCAAGGCGCGGGGCCCGTTTATCTCGCGGCGGGCGATGGATCGGCGCTTTCGCGAGCTGGCCGGGCAGCTCGGCGTCGATATCAATCCGCGCGCGCTGGCGGGCACGCTGTCGGTGGCCAACCAACAGGAGCTCGAGATCATGCGCGCGCTCGAGGCCGACCACCGTATCCTGATCATGGACGAGCCGACCGCGTCGCTCGGCCCGCACGAGCGGCAACGCTTGTATGAAATCGTGCGTTCGCTGCGCCAGGCGGGCACGCCGGTGATCTACATCTCCCACGACCTCGACGAAGTGCTCGATCTCTGCGACTGCATATCGGTCATGCGCGATGGCGAGAACGTGGCGACGGAGCCGGCGAGCGCGTGGACCAAGAAAAGTCTCGTGAGCGCCATGCTGGGGGCGGCATTGCGTGAGCCGGCACCTCACCGACCGTCGCCTCGCGCGGAAGAGGTGCTTCGCGCCGAAGGGATTTCGGTTCCCGGTCTTGTCCATGATATTTCCTTCACCCTGCACACCGGCGAGATCCTCGGTATCGCGGGCTTGGTGGGCGCGGGGCGGACCGAGCTGTTGCGCGCGCTGGTGGGCGCGCAACCCGGCGCCACCGGCGGTCTGGTCATGGCGGGCAAGGCGCAAGCTCTGCCGCGCAGCATTCGCCGGGCGCTCGCGCTTGGCATCGCGCTGGCGCCCGAAGACCGTAAGGCGCAGGGTCTCGTTCTCACGCTCAACGGCTTTGCCAACATTACGCTGACCGACATGAGGGCGGTCGCGAACGGCCCCATCCTCAACCAACGGCGGCGTAAAACAGCCGCGGAAGCGATTGCCAACGCCTTGGCCTTCGACCCGCGCCGGCTCGCGGCCCCGGCGGAGACACTCTCCGGCGGCAACCAGCAAAAGCTTGTGGTCGCCAAGTGGCTGCACCGCAAACCCCGCGTTCTGCTCATGGACGAGCCGACGCGGGGCATCGATGTCGGCGCCAAGGGCGAAATGTTCGCGGTCATGCGGCGGCTGGCCGATGAGGGCATGGCCATCGTCATGGTGTCGTCGGAGCTCGAAGAAGTGTTGCAGGTGGCCGACCGTGTTCTGGTCCTCGCCAAGGGCCGGCAGATGGCGATGTTGGAGCATGCGGACGCGACCCTGGAGCGCGTGCTCAATCTGGTATTCGCCGTCGAGGGCGCTGCCGCATGACCAAGGGCCGCGCCGCGCCGAAGCCGGCCACCGTCGGGGCCGAGGGTCGCCGCGTCGATCTGGCCTGGCGTTATGGCACGGCGGCGCTCAGAACCTACGGCATCGTCCTGGCCTTTATCATCCTGGTCGTCATCGTCACCTACGGTAATCCCGCCTTTCTCTCCGACCGAAACATTTTCAACATGCTGTCGCAGTGGGCGCCCGCCGGGATCATGGCGGTGGCGATGACCTTCGTCATTCTAACCGGCGGCTTCGACCTGTCGGTGGCCTCCGGCTATTCGCTCTGCGCGGTGACCGCCGCGGCCGTGGGCCAACATGTCGACCCGGCATTGGCCTTTCTGGCGGCCATCGCGGTGGGGCTCGTCGTCGGCCTGGTCAATGGCGTGCTGGTCGCCGCCATCGGCATCAATCCCTTCATCACGACGGTGGGAACCGGGTTCGTGCTCGGCGGACTCGCCTTCGTGGTCACCAAGAACGCCGCCTTCGTGGTCGACAATTACGACTTCGGCACGCTCGGGGCCGGCCGCTGGCACGGCTTTCCCTACTCCGGCATGCTGCTGCTCGCGCTCATGCTGATCGGCGGCCTGATCCTGGCCAAGACGATCTATGGGGAGTCCGTCTACGCTGTCGGCGGCAATCGCGAGGCGAGCCGTCTCTCGGGCATCCGCGTGCGCACGGTGGTGGGCAGCACCTACGTGCTGTCCGGCCTCAGCATGGGCGTCGCCGGCATTCTCACCGCCTCGCAGCTCAACTCGGCGCAGGCCAATCTCGATCCGGCGATCATTTTCGACGTGCTCACGATCGTTGTCGTCGGCGGCACCTCCCTGGCCGGCGGCTTCGGCTCCATGTGGCGCACCGCGGTCGGCCTCGGCATCATCGCGACGATTTCGAACGGCTTCATTCTGCTCGATATCAGCCCGTTCTATCAGGACATCATCAAGGGTTCGATCATCGTCGGCGCGCTCGCGCTCGACGTTCTTGCGCGCCGCCTAGCGGCCCGCTCGCGATAACTAGAGCGGTTCCACTTTCGTTGGAACCACTCTAGCTTTTTTTGCTCACGGCAGCGGACCTGACGGTCCGCACCTGCGCAGGCGCGCCGGATAACCGGCGGGCCGCAGTCGCGGCCTCAAGCGATTCCACGCACG